>NZ_JACJUP010000270.1:0-6685 GCF_014748295.1 Planktothrix sp. FACHB-1355
GTCATTTAGGCTTTAATAAAAATGCGCGTCAGCGCATTACCGCTCTTGTGTCACTCGCTTGCAGGGAAAAAATAGTAATCGACTGACCAAGTATGGAAACAGCGATTTGGATATCTTAGTAGAGCTTTTTAATCTCATTTCCAAGCTGGAAATATTATATTTATACTGGGCTGTATGCTGGTTTTTTTGGAATAGTAATTATGGCAAGTAGGCTCGCGAGTGATAGTTTCGTAGATTGTACCTATAAATATAACTGTAAAATTTGATTCCCCTTACACGTAGTTACCCCTCTTCTGTCACTTTGGGTGATCGCAAACGCTGAAACCCTGATGTAAGGCGAGTTTTCCCAATTGAATTATGTTTTTTAGTTTCTATCAAAAACTCACCGCTCAAATTCTTAACTAAGAAGGCTTTCATAATTTAGCTTCAATCGTGATTTTCCGAGAGTGACAGAAGAGGGGTATGGTTTTCAGATCCATATTTCTAGGCGCAAGATCCGAGTTTCTCAATCTCCGCGATTGGTAACAACAACGTTTCCTCAATCTCCATCCTCACTTCATTATTCACTGTACAACTGTTATTTAGGCAATCTACCAGCAACTTGTTGGCATCGTAATAGTGCCGGAGCAATTGATGTTGCTCATTGCTGAACTGCCAATCGTGTCCGATGTTGCAATAGTCTATTATGACTGCTCGCAGTTGCTTTATCCAGGCTTGCCCATTAATTTGCCACCATTGCTGGAAGTTTTCCCAGTTGTCTTCAGATATATGGGGTAGCTGGTTTCCAAGCATTTGCAGGTTGCGATCTAATTCCGGCTTGTTGAGGGTACGAACAAGGGTTTGGGCGAGCTTGATATCAAGGCTGCGGTTGCGAGGGTGGTTAAGGCTGTAACCAAGAGCAAGGGCATAAGTGTGACTGCGTTCACGGGCAAAGAGGGCGCACTCTTGGGTAAGATTACGGTCAAGGGCGAGGGCAAGAGTATAGTCGCGATTACGGTCGCGGTCAAGGGCAAGGGCGAGGGCGTCTGAAAGAGTGCGTTCAATGTCGAACCCATGAGCGAGGACGATCGCAAAATAGAAAGCCCGAATCGCAGCAGGCTTATAGGGGGCTTGTACAGAAGTAGATTTCTGCTCCACCCAAGTTAAGAACTCCTGCAACTTGGCACTCTCTACCAACGCTCGATCGATCTGCTGCTTCATCAATTGCACGAGTCGATCCGTAGGTTGCAGCATCTCCGTTGCCAACAGAAACACCTCCCGCCAAGGAGGTTCTATCACATGAGTGGCGAGGGCTGGTAAATCCCTCGATTGCAGGTAATGGCAAGCAGTGAAATATTCCTGAAACGTCAGGTGCGAGAATGACCAAATCCGCTGTGCCCGTTCGATGAGTAATCCATGCTGTGTCTCTATTGCCTTGAGGACAGGGCTACTGTCTGTGGAGGAAATCTGGAGATGCTCGGCAATGTAGCCCTCAATTTCCTGTTGCTCAAACAACACAAAGTTTTCTAGTTGTTGGAACTTGCGAAATGCCAGCTCGCTCAGCAGCTTTTCCTTTTGCTCCAGTGTTAGCTGCCGATAGATTCCGTTACCAACCTCTCGTGTAATTTCCCGGTCTTCATCCCACTGCTTCAATAAGAGATTCAGCCCATCTCGGTATAATGCAGATCTCTGTTTGGGCAGATCCTGCAAGTCACTAAACACTGAACAGGTCAAACTCAACAAGATGGGAGTCACTGCCAAGTCAGCAATTTGCCGATTTGACTCCAGCTTTTCTAGGAACTGCTCCTTTAATGCCGTTCCCTGCTTGGGGTCTGTAAAGGATGCAGTAAACCAGTTTTCGACAAAGATTCTGACTTGCTCCGGACTAAAGTCTGCAACTTCGACGTACTCAAAGGGAGTGGGTAGATTGTATTCCGTCGTTTGGGTTCGGCAGGTGAGGATGATGTGGTTTTGGTCGTAGTCCTCTACAAACTTAACAATTTGATTTCGCACTGATTTACGAAACTGACTGGATACCTCATCCAACCCATCTAACAAAATCAAAACCCAACCCTGCTTAAGGATTTGCTCCGTCTGCTGCTGTTCCGGCAGCCTCAAGGCTTGATGAATTAAACGCAGTAAATCAAACTGACTGGCGTCTACATCTCTCAAGGCAATCAAAACTGGGATATGCCCCGGTAAAAACTCACCCCGGCAACAGGCAACCGCTAGATGCTGCAAAAAGGTACTTTTCCCGGCACCTGGTTTACCCAGCACCATCAACTTGTCCAACCGTCGAGCAATTTCCAATCCTTGCGCCCGTTTGTCACTTTGCCGTGCCCCTAAGCCAAGGCGATCGAAATACCTCAACGGATCAACCCCGTTCAACAAGTCCTCAATTTCTGCCCGAAATCGACTGGTCACTCTCTCCAGCAAATAGACCTCAACATACAGCTTGTCTACTTCCACCTGCTGGAGATTAAATAAGCGAATCTTGCTATATTTCCTTTCCAATTTAGAGCAGTGGTGCGATCGCACTTTCTGCACCAAGGCATCAATCGAGTTAGCTGCCGTTATTCGTTCTTTTTTTTTAGAACTGGAGTTAGATAATCTGGAAGGCTTTGTAAATCAATGGCATTACAGCCAAACTCATAAGCCTCCTCAAAAGTTTTATTGTTAGCTAAGGCACGATAAAATCCTTTAGAAAAATTAATTGCAGCTTCATCCCCGATCGCTTGATTCATCCCTACCACATAGTCAATGTGCTGCCTGATTGCCTCTGCCTGTACATCCGAATAACAGGCATTGAGTACCACACACCGCACATGCTTGGTGAGTAATTTGAACAGCCTAGCTAGGGCATCAGTTGACACAAGCTGCACTGTTCCCATTTCATTTTCAAGTGCCAATCCGTTCACTCCTGTTCCATGCCCACAAAAATGAACAATTTCTGGCTCTATGTCGAGAAGGGCATCTTGCAAATCATCAGGACGAACTGCCCATTGCTGCTCTAAGGAAAAGCGATCGCCGTACTTTGCCAGTCGCAACGCAGTCTTGATTTCACGTACCTCTTTATCAAGGCGCAGTCTTGCCTCATTCACTGGACTAGATGCCAGAGTCAAGATGGTACGCTTGGAAGGTAAATCTGGAGTCATGTTTGTGGACTTGGATGTTTCCCAAAAGTGATTAGATTGTTGGTGGATGTTGCCAACTGTAATGTTTTGAGCTTGGACATTCGTGAGAATATTCTGTTGGGGATTCGGGACATTGCCCTGAGTTGCAGTTTTTAACTGACTGGAGGACTGAGCTGCCTGTTTTCTGTTACCATACTGCAACGCAATAGTGTACCTAGGTTTTGGATCATTCTTGTCAACCCACCGGGCATCCGCTGACCAAGCACCATCAACTTTTTCCTTCTTGCGCGTCTCAACGGTCAGTTCTCCAGTTTCCGGATCGAGAGTCAGCAAGTTGTACTGAAGGGGAATGCCTGTCACCTGTTCGTGAGTCGGTGCGCCAAAGGTTCCGGCAGCGATTATCCGCACTCCTCGCTTGGTGTCGTACTGAAAATTCTCATCCTTGGCTTCGTGAATGTGTCCGTGAATGCCAAGCTGGAATCCATGTACCGCTAACTGTTCTAGAAAAGCGGGATTTTTCATGGACTCGGAACCATTGACGGGATGATGCCAAACCGCAATTTTCAGCCAATCGTCGTAGTTCTCACTCAGAATTTGGTCAACAGCATTGGCGATCGCATTCGCATAAATGCCAGCGCGATCGCGGTAATGATGGTCGATTTCCCAGCAGGAGTTGAGGGCAAGGAACAGGATTTTGTCTTCTGGGCAGGGATGGAGGATGGCTTGCTGGCCGTACTCTAGGGGATACGGTTTGCCGTAGACTTTTTTGTAGAAGCGATCGCTGAAGTAGGCAAAGCGCTGTTTGTATTCTGCTTCGTCACAAATCAACGCCCCAGCACCGCCAGCCTCAATGTATCGCCCTTCGGGTAAAGGGTTGGGCAGCTTGCGCTTGGGAAAAAAAGGATAGGCAGCTTCGGATAAGTCCCAGTTGAGGTCGTGGTTGCCAGGAACGATAACGACGCGGTTGGGGTCGAGTCCGTAGCGTTTCACTAGCTTATCCACCAGGTAAAACGCAGCGTCGTACTCGTCCTCAGTGGAACGGTTAGCAATATCGCCGGAAACCACCAGGTAGTTGAGCTGCTTGATATTGAGGTTCTGCGTGAGGTCAGTAGCAAGTTGGGAAAAGTATCGGTTTGCCTGCTCGACGGTTCCCAGATGGATGTCAGACAGGTGGAGGATACGGATACAGTTATCGGAGTCTGCCATGTACTGCTGGTGGTCTTGGCGGAAGGCTTTCACTTCCTGCTGGGTACGTTTTTCTACTGTAGCTTGCAGTTGTTTTTGCTTGTCGAGATAAGCGCGATCGCTTTTGTATTTTTCCTCGATACTGCGGGGAATCAGCACGGCAGTATCGCAATACTGACAGCGAATCTCTAGTTTGCCTGCCTGCACCCGTGTTTCAATTGCTTTTCTATTTCTAACCTCTTCTCCACACTCAGGGCAGTAGAGGCGGATGCGTTCTTGCAGGTCAATACCTTTAGTGTACAGGTGGTTTTTGATAAAGCGGATGAAGGTGACGCGATCGAAGTCGCTTACGCCAGGATAGAAGTAAATCTCTAATTCCCCCGTGCCTTCTGCCACCTGTTGCATGGCAAAACCGAGGTGAGGTCAGCAGTTGTCTATCTGGTGACCATTCTAGTTGAGTGATTACGTCTGTGTCGCACCGGATTTCATGCCGGAGTTTTAATCCAACTAGATTTTTTTCGTTATCGCTCGTCAATTTAGCCCTCCTGAATCAAGTTACCCATATTCAAATCACTGCTCATCTGGGACATTTCATGCCTCTATTTTGGAACAGTGTTCAACAAAATGACGGCCCCCCAAGTTACCCATTCGAGAAAGCTCTCAACCCAGAAGTAGGTAGTGGGAGAGAGTTTGAGAGAAGCGACAAGGCATAGCATAGATAAGAGCGATCGCGTTTTGAAGTTGAAGGGTAGGCAACACTCTTGTGGAGCAGGCATCATGTCCACTTTATTCGGATTGCTCAAGGCTTGCTTGAACTTCGGCAAGGATAGCCTGAATTGTTGGACTATCTGGCAACGCTTCTAAATCAGCGCGTCCTTCACAAATTGCTTGCCTTAAGAAACTTGCAAAATTTCTCCTGAACATAACCATACGGGGATGCTCCGACCCTAATTGGCACTCACCAACCGTCAAAGATTGCACATACAACAATTGCGCTTTGCTGTAGCAACATTGAGCTTCGTATAGTACTGCCAAATTATTAAGAGTGAGTGCTACATCGGGATGCTTTTCTCCAAGCCTGTTTTCCTTCAACTCTAAAGCTCTCAAATACAGAGGTTCGGCTTTGCTATAATGTCCTTGACGATAGTAAACCTTAGCTAGATTATCTAGGTTACTTGCCACGTTAGGATGATTTTCTCCAAGTAAGCGTTCGTTGAGTTCTAATGCTTGCTTATATAGAGGTTCCGCTTCGTTGTAACGACTCTGCTTCCAGTAAAGAAATGCCAGATTATTTAGAGCCGTTGCTACGTGAGGATGATTATATTCAAGCAGACGTTTACTGATTTCTAATGCTTGAAAATAGAGAACTTCTGCTTCGCCATAACGTTTCTGAGATGTGTAAAGATTCGCTAGATTATTGAGCGTAAGTGATACGCCAAGGCTTTCATGACCCAGCAGTTCTTGCCTTAGTTT
Source organism: Planktothrix sp. FACHB-1355 (assembly GCF_014748295.1). NCBI lineage: Bacteria > Bacillati > Cyanobacteriota > Cyanophyceae > Oscillatoriales > Microcoleaceae > Planktothrix > Planktothrix sp. FACHB-1355. The sequence continues at coordinate 5,772 of NZ_JACJUP010000270.1, forward strand.
CAAAGCTTGGAGATAAAGTTGTTCAGCTTCATCGTAGCGTCCCTGATCATCGTAAACCTTAGCTAGATTATCCAGATTAGTTGCAACGTCAGGATGATTTTCTCCAAGCAGGTGTCTATTGAGTTGTAATGCTTGCATATAAAGAGGTTCAGCTTGGCTGTAGCGCCCCTGTTGCCAATAGAGAAATGCTAGATCGTTCATACTTTGTGCCACAGCAGGATGCTCAGAACCAAAGCGGGTTTGAGCAATGGTTAAGCACTTCCTGTGCAAAGTTTCCCCTTGGTCATAAAACCCTTGACGTTCATAGAAACCGCCCAAGATATTAAAATAGCCAACTAAATCCTCATCCATGAGATAGGAAGCTAAATAGTTAGCCACTTCTACCATATGGGGAATGGTGGGGCTGAAGAGGGCAAACTGCTCAAGAGTGAGTGAGTGGCGGTCAGGAATTTGCTTTGCCACTGTTGCCATTGCCGCCGCAAAGGCTCGTTTGAGTTTATCTGCCTCGGCTGACTGTGCCAACTTCTCCTGAAAAAATTCTCGAATCAGTTGATGCAGGCGGTAGGTATCCTCTCCCTGAATTAGATGCAAACCTTCCAACTCGACTCTGGCATCTTCTAGATCTTCAGCGTCTTTACCTGTAGCTACGCTTTCCACCAGTGACCAAGGAATGGGAGCTAAAGCAAACAAACTCAGCAAACAACCTAAATGCTGAGCTTCCTCACTCAACTCCTCCCAACTCAATTCAAAGGCAGCAGCAACTCCTCGCTTAACATTCAGCGTCCATGCCGGGTCATTCTTGTCCCGCTCGAAAGATTCCTGCTTGAGTCTTTTTTTTTCCAGTCGTCGCAGCATTTCTGCCAGAGAAATCTTCCGCTTCTTCACATAGCGCCCTACCAAATTCAGCGCTAGTG
>NZ_JACJUP010000271.1:0-6667 GCF_014748295.1 Planktothrix sp. FACHB-1355
CGCGTCCCGCCTCGGTAGTCCAACCGGCACGGCTCATTTCAATCGGAATGCGAGCGATCGCTTCAGATAGATCGATTGGGTCTTGCAAATCGGTGTTCTCAGCAACAGGATCGATCGGTTCGGAATCTACTCGATCGGATTGAACAGCACTTATTTCCCGATCTTGAAAGCGCGATCCGATCGGGGTCACTTTACTATAATTAACAGTCTGTTCAACCTCATTTATAGATGAAGGAATTTCGGGACTCTCAACATAACTATCTCGTTTCCAATCTAAATTGCTCGTAATTGGTGCATTTGAGCCTGTGGGAGCAGCACCGATCCTAGATGGTGCTGTGGGAGTCGTCCTCTGTGGAAAAGTTGGCTGTACTGTCTCGCTCAGCCAACTTGTATCAGTAGAAATACTGTCTGTATTAGCAAGTTCCGATCGCTCTTGTGAAAATACAGGATGCTTGGGAAATTCAGCAGTCACAGGTTGAGTACTCGTCGTAGCAGATGACTGTATGCCGATGATTTCCAGCGCCCTAATTCTAGCTTGGTCTTCCGCCACCTCAATTGTGTCAGCAACTGCCATACCAGTAGCTCGCATAACGCCGTCTATCTGAACCGAGACCCTAACGACATATTTACCGTGGTAAATGGTCAATAATTCAGAAATTAGACAGCCAGTGGGATAGCGAGCTTGAAATTGTGCAAACATAACATTAATACCCAAGAGAGATCTTCAACCATAGCGGTTTTCTTGAAGACCGCTATAAACCTACAATAAGATCGGGAGACAGCTGTCAGCAGACAAAAGTCAGCAGAAGGAGAGACAGGAAAACTTTTTTCTTCTTCGTTAAAACTTGTTACTGGATTTTAAATCCCAGAGTTGCCTGACTTTTTCATTATGGCTTCTGACTCCTGACTGCTGTTGCACGATCCTCGATCCGCATCGCAAAAAGCCGCAACGCTTGAGTGTCCTACATCCCACCGCAACTAGCTCGCTGTTCAAAGGCGATTTATCACCATAAAACATCCAGCGTGTAAAAGCGTGAGAGTGGCCCAAACCAAAAGCTGCTCAGGCACGAGCGACCCTTGGTATGATTTCGCCTATGTTGGGCGGAACATATCGCAAATATAGGCGATATAGCACGATTCTTGCTTTTGACCTGTGGTGACATTGCTAATAAAACATCCATATGTCAAAAGTGGATAGCCTCTGTGGCGTTTTCTGACAATGGGATATAGTGGCAGCAATCGTTTGTTTCGCCTAAGTTTGGGCAAACAAAAGGCTCTCCTCAGTCAGTGTGTTCAGTCAGTTTGTGCTGAATCGACCCCTTCCGGGTGTCCGGCAAGGAGATGGCCTAAATTTACCGCGATTAGCTTTTCAAGGGCAAAAGTCGCCTGTAGCTGTTGGGGGAATCTACATACCTTAACTGTTGAGAGCCTAAAAGTGGGTGTGTAGCCCGTGCGCGATGCTGTTCGATCGGGTAGTACCTATATTTGGCGAAACTTACGCCCAATATAGGCGAAAAGGATCTGGTTTCACCAGATCGCAGCAGTAAAAAGAATGCAATTGAGACGCTAAGGACTGATTCGCTACATGGAATTTTCAATCGCTACACTGCTTTCTAATTTTCCAGATGATAAATTGGTCGCTGTCAAAGCCTTAGAAAAAAAACTGGGTTGCCAGGATGAACCTTGTCTGCACCAATTAGAAATAGCTTTAGATGCTCTGGAAAAAATTGGCATTTTGGTAAAGGAGCGGGGCAAATATCGTCGGATATTTGAGCCTGGAGTTGTGGAAGCCAAACTGCGCTGTTCCAGTAAAGGATTTTGTTTTGCAATTCAAAATGTAGAAGGAGCAGCAGATATTTACGTGCGGGAAAGCCATCTGAGTACAGCTTGGAATGGCGATCGCGTTCTAGTCAAAATTACCAAAGAAGGCAATAGAAGGCGCTCTCCAGAAGGAGAAGTACGCTTGATTCTAGAACGCGCCAATCCCAGCGTGCTAGCGCGAGTCAAACAAACCGTAGACCGACTGGGACGTACAATATACAGGGCAGTTCCTTTGGACGATCGGCTATTATTTGAACTCGACCTGCTTGCCAATGGCAAAAATTTAGCCCAATCAATCGATCACCTCGTCCACGTGGAAATCCTCCGCTATCCTTTGGCGACAAGTCCCCCCGTCGGTCGCGTAGCCCAAATCTTGGGCAGCGATGCGGAAGCTGCTGCCGATATCGATATAGTTTGTTGTAAGCACGATTTACCGCGCAGCTTTCCCGATGCTGTGCTGAAAGCTGTTGAAAAATTACCTAATGCACCAACTAGAACAGACCTGAAAAATAGATTCGATCTGCGACATTTGGTCACCATTGCCATTACTCCCGACGCTGCGAATGAAAACGATGAAAGTACATCGGTGGTAGAACAGGCTTTTACCCTAGAAAAAATTGATGCCGAAAACTGGCGTGTGGGAGTTCATATTGCCGATGTAGCCTACTATGTCCCGATCGACTCGCCGATCGATCGGGAAGCGCAGCGGCGAGGTAGGTGCGTGCATCTAGGCGAAACGATACTGCCACTGTTGCCAGAAGCCCTCTTAGAGCGTTGTTCTCTGATCGTGGGAGAAGACAAGCTCGCTATTTCGGTGCTGCTGACGCTCAACGGCGCTGGCGAATTGGTGGAATTTGAAATTCAACCCAGCGTCATTCAGGTAGACTATCAGCTCTCCCAGTCGCAAGCACGGGCAATTCTGTTGCGTCACGAGGTTCCTCTCAGTCGAGCGATGATGCACGATGTGGCACCGGTGATTCCTACCCTCGATCAACTGGTGGTGCTGAGTCAGGGGGTGAGGCAACAACGACGAAAGCGAGGTGGATTTGAAATTAAGAAATCGGAAAGCGAGAACCAATTTAACAGCCAGTTTAACGATGAAGGATCGAGTAATGTACTGGTGAGCTTGCCAGGACACCCAGACCGATCGACGATCGCAGAATGGATGATATTAGTAAATCAGGTGGTGGGTAACCACATGAACGCGCTGGGAGTACCGACGATGTACCGAGTTCAGCCCGCACCCGATCCCGATGATGTCCAAGAATCGATCAAGTTAGCTGGCAATCTGGGGATAGATTTGCAACTAGAACAGGAAGATGCGGTTCTTCCTTCTGATTTCCAAAGTTTTATCCAGCAATTTGCTGCTTCTAAGTCGGAAAAAGTCCTGAGTTCTTTGTTGCAAGCTACTTTGAAACCAGCCGTTTACAGCACAGCACCCGCTTCTCACTTTAGTTTGGCTTTGGAATCGGGTTATGTCCACTGCATCTCGCCAGCGCAGCGCTACTCGGATTTATTGGTACAACGGTTGCTGCAAGCTGTGTTCGAGCAAGGGCGCGATCGTCGTACCACTCGCGCTAAAGAACAAGTCAATCTGCGTCACAGTTCCTGTCACGGCAATATCAATTGGAACGTTCTGCCACCTGCGTTACAGGAAGAACTAGAAGCGCATCTGACTGCTGTAGTTGTACCTCTTAACGAACGACAAAAAGAAGCGGAAGATGCAGAGGCAGATTTGGCAGGACTTAAAAAAGCCGAGTTGATGAAAGAACGCACCGGTGAAGTTTTTCCTGGTGTGATTACTGGCGTTCAATCCTACGGTTTCTTTGTGGAAATGGAAGTGCCTCTGCCAGATGGAAAGTTATTTTACCCAGAAGGATTGGTACACGTATCGTCTCTCAAAGATGATTGGTACGAATATCGCTCTCGACAAGAGGCGCTTGTAGGGCGCAAGAACCGCAAGCAATATCGCTTGGGCGATCGCGTCGAAGTTCAAGTTAAAAGCGTTGATTACTACCGTCAGCAAATAGATTTGGTGACGGTAGGTAGCGACGGCGAAACTTTGGACGATGACTTAGAAGACGACCCCTTTATCAATATGGATGATGATTAAATATGGTTCATCGTTCGTGGCTCATGGCAAACATATAGGGAATTTCAGATTTGAGATGGCAGATTTAAATTCAATTTCAAATCTGCCATCTCAAATTTGCCATCTGAAATTACCCATTACGAATGACCGATAACTAATGACCAAAAAAAAGGGGTTCAAACCTTCCTATTTCAAAGGGAATCATCAACAAATTTTGCCAAATTTCAAGCTCCGTCATTTCCAGGCGGAGCCAATCCCAAATCCCAAATCCCAAATCTAAAATCGTGTGACCAAACCTTTGATTCTTGGGGTCTCAGGGGCATCCGGCCTCATCTACGCCGTTCGGGCATTAAAATTTCTGCTGGAGGCGGATATGACGATCGAGCTTGTGGCGTCAAAATCCACTTATATGGTTTGGCAGGCAGAACAAAATATCTCTATGCCTGCCAACCCTATCCAGCAAGAACAATTCTGGCGCGAACAAGCTGGGGTGGCAACACAAGGTAAACTGCGCTGTCACCCTTGGGGTGATGTAGGCGCTAACATTGCAAGTGGTTCCTTCCGCACTTTGGGGATGCTCGTGATGCCGTGCAGTATGAGTACGGTCGCTAAGCTGGCAGTAGGTCTGAGTTCCGACCTTTTGGAACGCGCTGCTGATGTCCAGCTTAAGGAAGGACGCCAACTCGTGATCGTACCCCGCGAGACGCCTTTGAGTTTGATTCATCTGCGAAATTTAACTGCTTTGGCAGAAGCTGGTGCCGCCATTGTGCCAGCTATCCCAGCGTGGTATCACAATCCTCAGACTATTGAAGATCTGGTGGATTTTGTGGTTGCTCGCGCTTTAGATCGGCTGGATATTGACTGTGTTCCTATCCAGCGTTGGCAAGGACACCAGGAGGAATTTTAGATTTTGGATTTGGGATTTTAGATTTAAGTTAAATCTAAGATCGGCCATCTGAAATTTGAGATTACCAATTACCAATTACTAACTATGTCTCGGATTATATTGCTGCTTGTGGTTCTCTTAGGGCTAATTATATTTGCCCTGCAAAATTTATCGCCAGTTGTGCTAGTCTTTTTGGGGATGAAATCGCTGGGTTTGCCACTCGGAGTGTGGATTTTGGGTGCGATCGCAGCTGGTTTCTGCTCTTCCTTGCTGATTGGTGCTTTGTTCCAAGTGTCGAACTATTTATCTGAGGAACAGTTGCGATCGCGCATCCGCACGCTCGAAGCTGAAGTATCCCGTTCGCAAGGGCAAGCACCCCGCCAGAGTCCTTATTCCAACCAAACGGCCTCTTACTCTACTTCTACTCAAACTGCTCCTAACTGGCAGAAAAGTTCATCTAATGATGACTATTTAGAAGATGATGAAGATGAGGAAGATGAGGCAATTTACGAAACTCCCAGTTATAAAGATAATGTCGGCAACCGCGCTAATTATGAAGTCAAGCAAGAGCCGACAAGCAGCTCTAAATCAGGTTCTGTCTATTCTTACAGTTATAAAGAACCTCGAAATACAGGCGTCGGAAAAACCGAATCTGTTTACGATGCCGAGTACCGAGTAATTACACCGCCTTATCGGCAACCAGAACCACAGCAAGAAGAAAGCTGGCAATCTGACAAAAAAACTGGCCGTGATGATGATTGGGGATTTGAGGATGATGATGATTTTGATGATGAAGACGATCGCCCCGGTTCTCGCTCTTAAAAATTTAAAATTAATCTAAGCGAAAAAAAGAGTTTCATGCCAGCCATGTCAAGGATAATCATCAAAATTTTTTGATAATTTCTAAGCTTTAAGGAATCCAAAATCTTATGACAAATCCCACAGCAACCCTGTTAGTTTCTTGCCCAGACAGTCGAGGATTGGTAGCAAAAATTGCCAATTTTATTTATGCGAATGGCGGTAATATTATTCACGCGGATCATCATACCGACTTCGCCGCCGGATTATTTCTTACTCGCATTGAATGGCAGTTGGATGGGTTTAATCTGCCCCGCGATTTAATAGGCCCCGCTTTTAATGCGATCGCTCAACCTTTACAAGCTAATTGGCAATTGCACTTTTCCGATACTAAACCGCGCATTTCCATTTGGGTAAGTCGTCAAGATCATTGTCTTTTTGACCTGATTTGGCGTCACCAAGCTAAAGAATTTGACGCTGAAGTTCCATTGATTATCAGCAACCATCCTGATTTAAAAGATTTGGCTACTCAATTCGGTGCGGAATTTGCCCATATCCCTGTTAATAAAGATAGTAAAAGAGAGCAGGAAGCGAATCAATTAGAATTGCTCCGTCAGTACAACATTGACTTAGTTGTATTGGCGAAATATATGCAGATTCTTAGCCCAGAATTTATCACGGAATTTTCTAAAAAAATTATCAATATTCACCATTCCTTTTTACCTGCTTTTGTAGGAGCTAATCCTTACCAACAAGCCTATGAAAGAGGTGTAAAAATTATCGGTGCTACTGCCCATTACGTCACATCCGAATTGGATGCAGGGCCGATTATTGAGCAAGATGTAGTGCGAGTCAGCCACCGAGATGATGTTGCCGATTTGATTCGCAAAGGCAAAGACTTGGAGCGAATGGTGTTAGCAAGAGCGGTGCGATCGCACTTACAAAACCGAGTATTAGTTTACGGGAATCGAACTGTTGTTTTTGAATAGCATTTTGAGTTTACTGTCATGCAAAACTTAGAAAGTAATAGTTTTTGTCATTGTTTTCATTTATAATTACAGCGCAAAGCG
>NZ_JACJUP010000272.1:0-6662 GCF_014748295.1 Planktothrix sp. FACHB-1355
TCACCGCAATGACGGGCGGTGAGTGTCAATAAAGGGAATTTCAGATTTCAAATTTGAGATGGCAAATTGAAATATTCAATCTGCAATCTCAAATTGGTAATTTGAAATTTTGATTACCAGCCAGAAACCCGGTTTCTCAAAGAAACCGGGTTTCTTTGTGCTAAAGGATTGTATTAATACCTCCTCGCTCTGCTAATAATGCCCTCCAAATCATTGACACTGCGGCGCACAGTAGACCAGTCTCTTTCAACGCGGGGGCCTAAGCGCCTGCGTTGCAGGAAATTGTCTATTCTAGATGCACTGGAAAGTACAGAACGAAGATCGGAAGTAACATTTTGACCTCTGTCGTAACGATCGAGCAAACGATCGGTCGCCCTTTCAAAGTCTTTGACGTATCGGTTAATTTCATCTTCTTGGTTGGTGCCGTTGAGACGACTGCGATCGAGTGCGTCATCTAGGCTATCCTGAAACCTATCTGTGTTACTTTCTATGCGGCTTAAAATTTGCTCTACTTGGCCGTTGTCTCGGCGCGGAAAGCGTTGCGCTTGCGCTTCGGAACTTATGCCAATACTTGTTCCTGCGATTACCAGTGCGATTAAAAGCACCCTTTTGATTTTATCGATCATGTTTCTTTTCCTCCCTGTTGGGAATTAGCAGTTTGATTTTTACCAAACCGACTTTTAGTAGAACTTGTGCTTTCCCTCTTTCTATAGATGACAACTTGCTGGAAAGATTATGGAAATACTAATTCAGCAATTGCCAAACAGCATCTGCCGACCGAGCGCGAGGGCAATAGAATTAAGTTGGGAAAAAAGCCCTTTTCCCTATCCTAAACTCTGATTCCAAACAGTGGTGCTACTTAAGGTTTGGGTTGGCACAAAATTCAAAATTCTCAATCTCCCAAACTTTGACGGGATTGGCTACTGTATGTTCCCTGATATTTAGGGCCGATTGAGGATAGCGATCGATCCTGATGTGAGCGAGTCCGGAAACAGAGCAGAAATTTATACCTCTGAAAATATCAGATTACATATTCTGGATTAAAAATCTTGTCTATAGAAACACTTTATGGTCTGATAAACAACTAGATACTTAAATTATAGGTATTGCTATTTACAGAAAGCTTCGGTCAATTTTACCTGGGAAATTCTGGATTTTGGATTATGCTCGTTTAATCCAAAATCCAAAATCTCAAATCTAAAATCGACTGCCGATCGGCCTTTGGGGGCCTGCCCAAGTATGATAGGCAGATGAGTCAAAAGTGACTATCCCCGACATCATTAGCAGTATGGCCGCCAAGGGTAAAAAGTATGGTCTTGTGCGGAACCATCCACGAAGCAATGGGTGTTGGAACATTTATAAATCTCTTTAGTGCGTTTTCGGTGTGAGGACGAACACCCAAGGACAGGTTGAGCTTGTTTATCTTTTATTTATATCAGGGGAAGGTAGTTTTAACTTGCAAGTTCCATAATCTTTTTTAAAGATTCAAACAGCTGCTTGCTGAGTTGACAAATTTAGGGTGATATACCAAATCACCAGGTTGAGATATTATCGCAGATGCTACGTTGGCTTTATTGTGGAAAAGTGTTTGGATGAGGTAAATAAGCGTGAAGGAATATTCAGAGGAATCTCCTGGCTTTGGCCGCTTTTTACTAATTTTAGTGTTCAGATTGCTGCTTTTGGCTGTGGGAGGCGCTATAGCGGGGTTAATAGGGGTGGCGATCGCCACGGTGAATCCCGCGACAAGGCCAAATAAGCCTTTAGTGGCAAAATTGCTGCAACTTCCCGGCGATGTCAAAAACTCGCCCACTCTTGCCAAAAACCCAGCTGCCACAGAAGCGTCCGCTTCTGAAACTCAAGCAACAGCTGTTCCCCCACCGCCAAAGCTAACCCCACAGCAGAGACAGAAATTGGAAGCGGAAGTCAAGCAGTTAGAAGCGCAATTGAAGGTTTTGCGCGATCGCGCCACCACCTTGGAAAACCAAATCGGTAGCAGTAATCCCACCGAAGCATTAGAAACCCGATTGCAAGTTATATCCCAGCAACTGAAAGCTGCTGCCCAACCGCAACAGGCAAACAACTCCGCCGCATCAGCAGCAGAGATAAGCCAACAAGTTTCTTCCTCCGGTGTACTCATTTCCCCAGAAACGCTGACGGCTACACTTCCCAGCGATGCTTTATTTTTAGACAGCCAAGCTGTTTTGCGGAAAGAAGCACGCCTGATTTTGGATAAGCTGATCGCTGAATTGCAAAAGTACCCAGGCGCAAGAGTCAGTATTGCTGCCCACACTGACAGCGCTGGAGAAGCAGATAACAATCGAGTGCTATCTTTTCGGCAAGCGCAAGCAGTTGAACAGTATATCTCCAGTACGTTAGGTGATAAGTACCACTGGCTAGTGTTGGGGTACGGAGAAACTCGACCTCTTGTGCCGAATAACACTACCATCAACTTGCAACGCAATCGCAGGCTGGAAATCTCCGTTGATAATAATTAATCAAAAGTCAAAAGTCAAAAATCAAAAGTCAAAAGTTCTCCCTTTCGCTCAATTGTCTCCCTCCTCCCTCTTCCCTCTCCCTTTCCCTATTTCCTATTCCCTCTCCCTGTTCCCTCTTGCTTTTGACTTTTGACTTTTTCTAGCCCCTAACCCCTAACCCCTAACCCCTAACATGAAAGTAGTTTTTTTCGGCACTCCCGAATTTGCAGTGCCCAGCTTGGAGAAATTGTTAAATCATCCCGATTTTGAGGTTGTGGCGGTTGTCACCCAACCGGATAAGCGGCGGGGAAGGGGTAACCAGCTAACTCCCTCGCCAGTCAAAACGGTTGCTTTGACTCACGAACTGCCGATTTGGCAACCTCAACGGGTTAAAAAAGATACCGAAACTCTGGATCTGCTGCGCCAAACACAGGCAGATGCCTTTGTTGTGGTGGCATACGGGCAAATTCTTTCTCAAGAAATTCTGGATATGCCCAAATTCGGTTGCATCAACGTTCACGGTTCGCTGCTACCCAAGTACCGAGGTGCCGCACCGATACAGTGGTGTCTCTACAATGGCGAGATGGAAACGGGTATCACCACTATGCTGATGGATGCTGGTATGGATACGGGTGCGATGCTGCTAAAAGTTCATACACCCATAGCGCTAATGGATAATGCCGAACAATTAGCCCAAACTCTATCCGTGTTGGGAGCAGATTTGTTGATAGAAACGCTACTGAAGCTGCAAAAAGGAGCGCTTACTCCTATTCCTCAAGATTCTTCGCAAGCAACTTACGCACCGCTAATTAAAAAAGAAAATTACTCGCTTAATTGGTCGCGTCCGGCTTTGGAATTACACAATCAGGTGAGGGGTTTTTTCCCAGACTGCGTGGCAACTTTTCGGGGTGCGCCGTTGAAAATCACGTCTACAGCACCGATTACACCTGAGATGCGATCGCAGCTGCCTTCAGAATTGAGAGTGTTGGAGGAAAAATGGTTTGACTTGTCCGATCGTACAACAAGCCCTGGAGAAGTGGTGGCTGTTGTCAAGGGAATTGGCCCCCTCGTGCAAACTGGAGAGGGACTGTTGCTGCTGCAAAAAGTACAACCCGCAGGCAAACGCGCTCAGTCTGGTTTGGACTTTGCGAATGGAATGCGTTTAGCGGTCGGAGAGGTTTTGCAAAACGGCGAGTAGGATGGGCAATGCCCATCCTACCTACTGCATTGAGGATTTTTCGTAGAAGCGGCAGCGATCGCATGGCCCTTCTGGATTAACCGCACAGCGAATTAGTTCGGAATGAGCGTTGAAGCGGCAGTCGGCATCCCCCAGCACCCAGCGTCCCTCTATAATACTTCTCTCTGTGGGGCGCGGTGCGGACTGTACGTATAGGGCTATTTTGTGCAATTTGTAGCGTCCTAACCTGAGTTGATAGCGGTGGCGGCGTTCTAGGACGGCGTAGGTTTTCCCTTCTAGATCGAGATAGTTACCGGGTTGCGGTGCCCAGTCTAGGTTGATGTTACCGAGGGACTGACGCGGGTGCGTCAAAATCACCTCGGTGGGCAAATAATCTGGTTCCATAGCTTCCTCCAGATGTGTTGCGGACTACATCTTTTAAGGTATCGCGATCCTTGGCAAAGTTCGATCGCTTGAGAGGCTAACCTGGTTTAGATTAGATTGAGTAACCTTAAGATGACTGGCTCTGCCCAAAAAACAACACTAGATAATGCTGCACTCAACACTCTAGACAAGGAAGTTACACACATCCGATACGAGTTTCTTAGACATCAGCTGACTTTGAGTTTGGAACTTATTGATAAATTCTTCTATATCCCTGTTGATTTCTATTAAACCCAATCAGTACATCTTCAAGAGTGGTGCATTACCATGACGCATAATTTTTGAAAGGCGATCGTCATGTCTGTGCCGCCAAAAACGCGATCGCCCATCCTCAAATTAACTTTCTTCTGTTTCGCCAGAAAAGGGATTTTCTCCCACACCCAGCTGCTGCTTGGTTTTCTCCAGTTCTTTCCAGAGCGCTTCGATATCGCTGAATGCCTGCTCCATCGAAATTTTTCCATTGCTTGCTAAACAACTGATGTAATTTATCCGTTGTGCAAATTCTTGGATGTTGGCATTAAACACTAAATTCTCTGGTTTCACTTCACCATAGTAGTGGCTTCTGGGATATAAAAGACTATAAATAGCTAACATTTTTATACCCTCGTATGAATTGATATTTTGGTTATAATTCTATTATCAAGGTTTTCCAAATAATTTTCGTGATAGCTGTCAAACAATGGTGTGATGAAAATCACTAGCGTAATTTAACAGATTACCGCTAGAATACCAACTCAATATTCGCGTCGAGTACGATCGACCGGGTTTATTTGGTCATGAATCAAATAAACCCGGTGGCTGGGATTAGTAACTTGCTGTTCTATGTGCAGCTAGAGGTGTTCTCCGTACTGCTTAAAGAGCGATCGTACATCTACTGAGTCGGATGCGATCGCTCACAATCGCTTTCTCGCTCTGTAAATTAAAGCTTTTTTAAGTCTAGCAGAGTCATCTTTTTTTGTCTGTTGTGTCCGCTAAATCGGGAAACACTTCGCGCACTGCTGGATGCACCAACTGATGAGAGCGAACGTTTAATCCCTTGGCTAAATTTGGGTCAAATTCCAGTGCTTTGATACCGCGATTGGCTAGTTTCAAAACATACGGTAAGGTACTGTTATTGAGTGCTTGAGTAGCAGTCCAAGGAACGGCCCCCGGCATATTTGGTACGCCGTAATGTACTACTCCTTCCTCGATGTAGACTGGATTGGTGTGAGAGGTGGGACGCAACGTTTCGATACAACCACCTTGGTCTACTGCCACATCAACAATAACCGCACCGGGACGCATTTTTTTGACGAATTCTCGCGATACGAGGATGGGAGCTTTTTTCGCTAGTACTAAAACTGCGCCGATGAGCAAATCGGTATCTGGAACATTAGCTTCGATCGCAGAAGAATTACTGTATAACAATTCAACTCTAGAGCCAAACAGAGTTTCTAGATAAGCTAAACGTTCTACATTTATATCCAAAATCTGAACTCTAGCGCCCATACCGACGGCAATTCTGGCTGCTTCCGTACCGACGACACCACCGCCTAAAATCGTTACTTTTCCGGGACTAACTCCGGGAACGCCTCCCAGGAGAACGCCTCGACCTCCTTGCTGTCTCTCCAGAAACCTAGCTCCGAATTGTACGGCTAAGCGTCCGGCGATAATGCTCATGGGGGTAAGGAGGGGAAGTTTGCCGTCTGGCAGCTCTACGGTTTCGTAGGCGATCGCAGTTACTCCGCAGTCTATCAGATGTTCGGTTAAAGTGCGATCGGCTGCCAAGTGCAGATAAGTAAACAGTAACTGCTCTTTCTGAAGAAACTGATACTCTGCCTTCAGAGGTTCCTTCACTTTAACTACCAATTCTCGATTCCAGGCTTCTTCTGCTGTGGGTACAATCTTAGCTCCTGCCTGAATATAATCTTCATCCGTAAAACCCGCACCTACACCGGCTGCGGTTTCTACAAAGATACTATGACCGGCTTCCTCCAACACCCGCACGCTACTCGGACTCAATCCGACCCGAAATTCTCGATCCTTGGTTTCTTTCGGAACGCCAATTTCCATATGCCACCTCGATCTACCTATATTTCCAGCTTAAGTCGCAAAAGTCTGGTCTTGCCTTTATCTGAGATATATTTCTTACCTACTACTGGTATTAAATTTTCCACCTGCCTTGCGATCGATCCTGAAATGGAGGACTTTTGCTTGACTGCTGGTTAAGCCTCCTTACAATAGAGAAGGTAAAGAATTGTAACTAGCGCGTCGGTATGCAAAACTACCGATCGGCAGCCAATCTAGCCTGCTGTTCCAAATTCCCATCAATATAGAGTTGAAAAACTTATGGCGCAAGGGTTCCAACCAACAACACAACCGCAACCGACCGTAACTCCGAAGCTGGAGGAGCCAAAGTTTGGTTTCAACGAGTATGCAGAACGCTTGAATGGCAGAGCTGCCATGATCGGCTTTGTCCTCACTCTCCTGATTGAATACTTTACGGGTCAAGGATTGCTATCCTGGCTAGGGCTAAATTAGGATCTGGGGGGAGAGGGAAGGGGCTAGGGCGTCGGGGCTAGGGACTA
>NZ_JACJUP010000273.1:0-6622 GCF_014748295.1 Planktothrix sp. FACHB-1355
GGCATTTTATACGAAAATGTACTAGCACCTCAACCAACTCCCACCGCTGCATTTAGTCCTTGGGCAATGATTATCGGCGGTTTTCTGGTAGGTTTTGGCACTCGCATGGGTAGCGGTTGTACTAGCGGTCACGGAGTATGCGGTTTAGGTCGATTGTCAATGCGATCGCTAGTCGCAGTTCTCACATTTATGATTACCGCTATCCTGACAGTTTTTGTTGTCCGTCACGTATTGCGGTTGAGTATATGAAAGAGAAGCTAATCGCGTTATTGTCAGGTGTGCTATTCGGTCTGGGATTGGGACTTTCTCAGATGATCGATCGCGATCGCGTACTCGGCTTTTTGGATGTCGCTGGTAATTGGGATGCCACATTATTATTTGTGTTGGGTGGCGCAGTCACGGTGACGGTAATTGCCTTCCGATTTGTCCTGCGTCTTCCTCACCCAATTTTGGCAGACAAATTTAATTTACCCACTAATAAACATATCGACAAACCTTTAGTAATTGGCGCTGCTATTTTCGGGATTGGGTGGGGAATAGCGGGTTACTGTCCTGGGCCAGGAATCGTTGCTTTAGTGTTACGGAATGGGAATCCAATTTTGTTTATGGTGGCGTTCGTTGCTGGTTCGATCGCGTACAAATTGTATGCGACTAATTCTAGATTTTAGATTCTTTTAGCTCATCCAGATTCTTTTGTAGTTTAGATAAATTTCCCAGCTAAATTTCACAGGTATTACTAACACCTGTGGGGGAATACTGTTGGCAAAAATTGCAGCCAATCGAAGAGATTATCAAGGAAAAAACAATGCTTATTTGGACGATCGGACATTTGTTAGCTGTCTGTATTGGTATTAGTTTGGGATTGTTGGGCGGAGGTGGATCTGTATTGGCTTTGCCAATACTGGTCTATGTGATGGGAATAGCACCCAAGTCTGCGATCGCGATGACTTTAGTCATTGTTGGCTCCGTTAGTTTGCTCGGAGTTATTCCCCATTGGCGACGAGGAAATATTAATTTGAAAAAAGCTTACATTTTCGGTTCTGCTACTATGTTAGGAGCATTTATCGGAGCCAAAATAGCCGTACTACCTATCGTTACAGAAACCTTTCAAATGGCCTTATTTGCCATGATGATGCTACTCATGGCTGTGTTTATGATCTTGCGAAATTCTCAATCTAAAAACCAACCTCAAAAAGAAAAACCAAAACCAATTCCTTCTCCTCAAACAGTGCATAAATATAGTTGGTTGTGGTTAACAGTTGAAGGAGTAGGCGTAGGCATTTTAACTGGTTTAATAGGCGTCGGCGGAGGATTTGCCATTGTGCCGGCTTTAGTGCTATTGGGAAATACCCCCATGAAAGAGGCAATTGGCACATCCCTGCTAATTATTGCTCTCAATGCTGTGGCTGGATTAATAGGTTATTTGGGTCATGTTTCTTTTGATACTTTCCTGACTGTATCATTTACATTAGCTGCTAGTTTGGGAACTTTATTGGGCGCTTATTTAGCTCAATTTGTCTCCGCACAACAACTTCAGAAAAGCTTTGGTTATTTTCTTTTAGCTGTGGCTGCGTTTGTTTTATTTCAAAATCAATCAGGATTTCATAAATCTGAAAGAACTTCTTCTAAAGCAATCCAACATACTTCAACTACAATTAAACAACCTATTACCTGTAGTACCCGTAGGTTGGGTTGAAGCATGAAACCCAACAAAATTAGGGGCTAAAGCCCAACTACGTACCTGAACCAATCTTAAAAAATTTGTTAAAATCTGCCAAATTAAACCGCTTTGTGCCATATTAGAGCGGGGACAGGACAAAATTGCTAAAACTCTTCCTGAAACCCAACGCCCTAAAAATATGGATGACGATCGCATTCAAGCTTATCTCAATCTGATTCAACAACTGCTGCATTGTCCTAGCGGTGAAGAACCACAGATTTTACAGGCAAATTCGGAATTGCTGGATTTGAAGTTTCTGGAAGTTTGCGAGGTAGTAGCAGCACAGTTTGCCGAGTCAGGAGACGAGAATACGGCTGATTTTCTACGAAGTCTGATCGGTCATCTAGAGGAATTTTTGGTGGGGGATGAAGAGGAAGAAGGGGAGGATTTAGAAGATGAAAGGATGCTGGAGTATGGGGATTTTATTCTAGAATTATTGCAAGCAATAGAACAGAATAACGATGGAGAAGTTATTTACCCCATATTAGCAGAACGGCAACATCTCCTGGACGATCGCTTTCCGGAAATTTTACAGCGAGTGACTGGAAATTTGCTCATTCAACATCCGAACTCAGTGCAGCGAGTTCTCTACTATGTAGAATCTTTAAGTTTTCATATCCTTGATTTGCCTTTGGGGGATAGAGCAAATAATATTGAAATTGCGATCGCAGGTTATCAAATCGTTTTAAGTCATCGTCCACCGGGCAGCGAAAAATGGGCGCGAACGCAACATCATATAGCCCATGCCTATCGTCACAGAATCGCAGGCGAAAAAGCCGATAACCTAGAAAAAGCGATCGCTATACACACCTCTGCCTTCCAAATTGACATCCGCGAGGGATTTCCCGAAGATTGGGCGAACGCGCAACATCATCTGGCAATTGCCTATTTATTCAGGATCGAGGGCGAAAAAGCTGATAATCTGGAGAAAGCGATCGCCGCACACACTACTAGCCTCGAAGTATACACCCGCGAGGATTTTCCCGATTATTGGGCAATGGTGCAACATAATTTGGCAGTGATTTACTCCGATCGAATTAAGGGAGAAAAAGCTGATAATCTCGAAAAAGCGATCGCATTTGCCACCAACGCCCTCGAAGTATACACCCCGGTAGCATTTCCCGTATATTGGGCGGGGATGCAAAATAGTTTGGGCAGTTTCTACAGTGCCAGAATTGGGGGAGAGAAAGCTGATAATCTGGAGAAAGCGATCGACGCACACACCGCCGCCCTCGAAGTATACACCCGCCAAGCATTTCCCGAACAGTGGGCAACCACGCAAAATTACCTCGCCAAAGCTTATCGTGACAGAATCAGAGGCGAGAAAGCTGATAACTTAGAGAAAGCGATCGCATTGGAAACTGCCGCCCTCGAAGTTACTACCCATGAAACTTTTCCTCAAGATTGAGCGATCGCCCACAAGCGGTATAGTTGACTTATCAACCCATAATCGCTGTTTTTATTATAATTAATGAAAACCGATAGTCTATTTTACAACATCTTCCGACAATTTCCCTTTATTTTCTTTGCCCTCCTGGGCATACCAGCCGAGACTACCAACCAATACGAATT
Source organism: Planktothrix sp. FACHB-1355 (assembly GCF_014748295.1). Lineage (NCBI taxonomy): Bacteria > Bacillati > Cyanobacteriota > Cyanophyceae > Oscillatoriales > Microcoleaceae > Planktothrix > Planktothrix sp. FACHB-1355. Next base: position 3,293 of record NZ_JACJUP010000273.1, read on the forward strand.
TACCTCCCAAGAGGTGAAACAATTATCCTTTCGGTTAGATGGTTTATTCCTACCAATTAACCCCAATTCTCAACTACCATTCTATATTGTGGAGGTGCAATTTCAACCAGATCCAAATTTGTACTATCGTCTATTTGCCGAACTATTTATCTATCTCAGACAATACCAACCGCCGCATCCTTGGCAGTTAGTAGTAATCTACCCAAACCGCCAAACTGAAAGAGAAAATAATATCCACTTTCAGGAAATGTTGGCACTGCCTAATCTCACCCGTATTTACATCGATGAACTGAGTACGACAGAAACAGCATCTCTGCCGATAAAATTACTGAAACTAATTGTTGAACCGGAAAATACAGCGCCAGATTTGGCTAGAGAATTAGCTGCACAAGTGCGGACGGAAATACCTAATGTTACAGTCAGAGATAGTTTGATCGAATTACTTGAAACGATCGTTGTTTACAAGTTACCTCAAAAATCGAGAGAGGAGATAGCCGCTATGTTTAATCTAAGTGACTTAAAGAAAACCAGAGTTTATCAAGAAATTCAGGCTGAAGTACAAGCGGAAGCACAAGCTGAAATAGCCAAAATACAAGCTGAAGCGCAAGAAGCTAAACAGCGAGAAAAAGCTACAATTCTCAGACTGGTTAGCCTGGGATTAAGTACAGAACAAATTGCTACAGCCATAGACTTACCTCTGGCTGAAGTTGAAGCGACTATCGCCGAAGCCGAACAAAATTGATCGGGCAATAACTTGTAGGTTGGGTTGAGGAACGAAACCCAACTTACACTTTAATGATATAAGTTTGTAGGGTGCGTCAGAGGCGAAAATTTTTCGTGAGAAACCATAATTTTAATGTCTGACGCACCCTACTTAATAAACTGTTCTAAATAATTAGGGCTAGCAGCCCCTATTACAAAATATTACAAAGTTTTCGCAGAAAAATTTGATGTATTATCATAAGTAAATAAAGGAAGAAAACTAATTAGGAATCAAGAAGAAGTATTACAAATACTGAGACTACATCAAGATGAATAAAAAAATTAGGAATAAAATTTGAATAATGCTGTTTCTATTAATATAAGGAGAGTTGATGAATGATTCAGACCTTTAAAAATAAAGCTCTTGAAAAACTGTTTCAAGAGAATATTAATAAAGGAGTACCTCCTAATTTAGAAAAGAAAATAAGAATTAGATTAGAGGTCATAGATGCAGCTTTACTGTTAGAAGATATTAGATTACCGGGTTATGATTTACATGAACTCAAAGGCGATCGCCAAGGAACTTGGTCAATTAAAGTATCAGGAAATTGGCGAATTACGTTTAGGTTTGACGAGGGTGAGGTTTATGATGTCAACCTCGAAGATTATCATTAAAATAGTAAAATAAGTAATTCATTAGGAAAAGTAAAGTATGATACAAAAAAGAGAAAATCCGCTCCAAGATAGACCAGCAAAACCAGTACATCCTGGGGAAGTTATTGCCGATATTTTAGAAGATTTAGCAATTACTCCGACACAATTTGCCGAAATTTTAGGAGTGTCCAATCAAGTTGTTAATGACCTTATTCAAGGTGAACAACCTATTACTGTTGATTTAGCTATTAGAATTGGTAAAGCTTTTGGTAATGGTCATAGACTTTGGTTAAATCTTCAGCAAAAAGTTGATGTTTGGAATGCTTGGCGCATTCATCAACAAGAATACGATCGCGTGTTAAATTTAATTTGATTTAAAATAGTTTGTAGGGTGCGTCAGAGGCGAAAACTTTTCGTGAGAAACCATAATTTTAATGTCTGACGCACCCTACTTAATACTGAGAATGGATGTACTCTGCTAACACCTGATTAATCAATTCTTGAACCCCTTCTTCACCCGCTTTTGTCTCGAAGTATTCCACGATGAAGGCATCTAGCAACAAACTTATTTGTCGCCGATCTCGTTCAATATTTGGGCGATCGTTTTTTGTTATCGCTTGTTCTGTTCCGTCTTCCAAAACGCGAATCAAAGATCCCTTAAATCCCCGATGTCTACCAGGTTTGGCATTGCTGAAGTCATATTCCTCCAACATATCTTCTGCTTCGCTTTCATCCCGTTCAAGTTTGTGATTCATAGATTCGTTGTTCATTTTTTGTCGCTAATCTAGAACTAATAATCCGTATTCTATCGACTCGTTCAATGTAAGTGACAACCAACAAGCGCCCATTGCTTGATATGCCTACAATCTTAAACCGATCTTCCTGGTCAGAGTGAGCTTCATCGTAATCTTCAAGATAGAGGGGATCGTAGAAAACAGTTGCCGCCTCATCAAAGGAAACCCCATGCTTTTGGATATTAATTTGTGCTTTTTGGTCGTCCCATTCAAACCGTAATGAATCCATGCTATATCTGTAACATAGACAAACATTTTCTACCATAAACCCGAAAGACGCGAAAATACCAGACTCTCCCGTGCCTGCACGAGATCGGTTAAAATGGATTGCGGATGGGTTTTTGTCCGATCGGCTACTGGCATCACCTTATGAATGAGGAACGCATTCAAGCTTACGTGAATCTGATTCAAGAACTGCTAAATTGTCCAAGCGGGGAAGAACCAGAGATTTTACAGGCAAACTCGGATTTGTTGGATTTGGGTTTTCTGCAAGTTTGCGAGGGAGTAGCGGGACAGTTGGCAGAGGCGGGAAATGAGAATGCAGTTGATTTTTTGCGAAATCTTGCCAGTCAGTTAGGGGAATGGTTGGGAATGCAGTCAGCGGGGAATGGCGATATTTCAGAAGATGAAAATATCGAAAATTATCGAAACTTTATCCTAGATTTATTGCAAGCAGAAGAAGAAAGCAATAGCGATGTGGCGGTAATTTACCCGATGTTAGGGGAACGGCAACATCTCCTCAATGGGCGATTTGCGGAGATTTTACAGCAAGTGGCTGAAAATTTAATTGCCGAACATCCAGAAACAATTGAGTCAATTCTCGGCGTTATCGAAAATTTGAGTATTGATATTAGTGACTTTCCTTTGGGAAACAGAAGGAATAATATTGAAATTGCAATTATAGGTTATCAAATAGTTTTAAGTCATCGGGAAACGGGTAGCGAAAAATGGGCGGGAACGCAAAATAATCTGGGAATTGCCTACAGAAATAGAATCAAAGGGGAAAAAGCAGATAACCTAGAAATAGCGATCGCATCCTACACCGCCGCATTGGAAGTTCGCACTCGCCAAGCTTTTCCCCAAAATTGGGCAACGACGCAAAATAATCTGGGAAATGCCTACTTAAATAGAATCAAAGGGGAAAAAGCAGATAACCTAGAATTAGCGATCGCATCCTACA
>NZ_JACJUP010000274.1:0-6651 GCF_014748295.1 Planktothrix sp. FACHB-1355
CCAATCTACAATCTAAAATCCAACATCGTATGGTTTAGCGGTTCTGCCATTCCTACGACAACTTTTCGCGAACCTGTATAAGGGTTGCGTGCGTGTACAGACAACAGATTGTCTAACATCAATATGTCCGATTTCTGCCAAGAAAAACTCACCATTTCTTGCAGATAAGCATCGCGAAGCTGCTCCAAAACAGATGCTTCAATAGCAGAACCATCTCCATAAAAAGTATTAGTTGGCAAATCATTCTCTTTAAATTCTGCCAGCAAAGAATCGCGTATTGCTGCTGGCAAAGTTGATACGTGGAAAAAAGTAGCGTGATTGAACCAAACTGTTTCGCCAGTGCGAGGATGTTTAATAACAACCGGACTAACTTGACGAGTTCTCAATTTTCCTCCCTCTTTCCATTCAAATTCAATCCCGTGACTGCGGCAGTATTTTTCTACATCTGCTGGTGCTGTAGTTTGAAACACAGTTTGCCAGGGAAGACCGAAACCGTCACCGAAGTTTCGCACGTACATTACCTTTTTTTCGATAAAGCGATCGCGTATTTTTCGATCGATCCGCTCAAAAATTTTCCGCGTACTACCAATAGGTGTTTCTCCGCCTGACTCTGCGGGAGTAACGCAATAGAAAAAGATTTTGCCGGGAAATACAGGCGAATAGGCGTGTTCGTTATGGGGAAATATACTTTGATCTGCCGGGTAGTCAGTCGAGGTATAAATTCTTCCACTCACTTGAGAACGCGGCGATGCACGATAGCGATATTCCAGCGCCTCTCCACAAATAGCGGCGATTAACTGCTCAAATTCCCCCACTGAATTGAGATCGAAATCTCGGAAAAGAATGGCTCCGTGTTTTATTAGCTGCGCCTCGATAAAATCTCGATTTCCAGACGCCCAAGTCAGCAGATTTACCCCCTTAACAGCGGGACGAATGACTAAAGGGAAACAGAGATCGGGATGCAAATAATCGGTTTCGATCAGTTTTTCGGGAGACGCACTGACAACTTTTCGCTTGACATTTTTTAAGCTTCCCATAGAGTTGGTTTGCGATGGCAAATTTTTCATAGTTTTTCTCCTAATTTAAGTGACTTGCGTTTGATATTGCTTAATTTCTGTCCAACGGTTTTTTGATACTCCTGTTCTTGGATGCTTTGTTGCAAGCGATCGGCTTCGCTCAAAATTTCCTTGAGAGCGTTCAGATTGATATTTGGTTGCGCCACAATATTATCCAGCAGCGTTTCCAATCGTGCCAAAATCCGGGCGATCGTGCTGTCTTCAAATAAATCGGTTTTGTATGCCAATACTAACCCAATTAGTTGTTCTTCTGTCTCCATAACATTGAGGAGAAGATCGAACTCTGAAGTGCCGTTATCAACTTCTAAAAACCCCAAGGTTAAGCCCGGAAGTTCCAACGGTGGTGTGGGAACATTTTGCATAACTAGCTTGACTTGAAATAGCGGTGCGCGATTCAAACTGCGCTCTGGATTTAGCGCTTCTACAAGTTTGTCAAACGGCAAATCTTGATGAGCATGAGCTTCCAATGTTACCCGACGTACCTGTGCCAATAATTCTCGAAAAGTGGGATTTCCTGATACATTGGTACGCAATACTAATTGATTGACAAAAAAACCAATTAGTCCTTCTGTTTCGGCTTGGTTACGATTGGCTATATCAGTCCCTACAACAATATCATCTTGATTTGTTAACCAATGCAATAAAGTTGTAAAGGCTGCTAGTAGCATCATAAACAGCGTCGCCCCTTCTTTGGCACTTAGGCTTTTGAGCGCATTCGAGAGGGCTTTTGATAGTATCAAAGTTTTCCTTTTCCCTCGCAAGATTGGCATTGATGGTCGTGGTTTATCGGTGGGCAATTGCAACAATAAAAGGTGATTAAGCTGCTGCTGCCAATAAGCAAGTTGAGTTTGCCAATGTTCCGCTAACCACTGTCTCTGCCAAACGGCAAAGTCGGCATATTGAATAGATAAATTAGGCAGTATAGATGTTTTTTTGATGCAAAAAGCTTCGTAAAAAATGGCAATTTCTTGAATCAGAATTCCCAGCGACCAAGCATCAGAAATAATGTGGTGCATGGTAAATAGTATTACCCAATCATTTTCGCCCAATTCCAGTAGTTTTACTCGCAATAATGGCGCTTTATCTAGTGCGAAGGGTTGGCGCACTTCTGCAATGGCTAGTTGTTGGGCTTTTTGGACGATCTCAGAAAATTCCCTTAAATCTACAATGGGTATTGTCAAATTTAGAGTGGGAGCAATTTGTTGTACGGGTTCCCCATTTATCTCAATAAAACTGGTGCGTAAGCTTTCATGTCGCTTGATAACTTCGTTTAAGCTTTGTTCGAGTGCCTTTACGTTGAGCGAACCAAAAAGACGCACGGCGACAGGCATATTGTAAGCAGGATTACCGGGTAATAATTGGTTGGCAAACCACAGTCTTTGTTGAGCAAAAGATAAGGTTAAATTTCCTTCTCTGGGAACAGAAGCAATTGGCGGAAGTTCTAGTTTTTGTCCCGCTTTTATTTCTGCCTCAATTCTTTGAGACAATTCTGCTATGGTTGGCGATTCAAACAAATAGCGCAAAGGAAATTCAAGTTGAAAGGCTTTGCGGATTCTTGAAATAACTTGGGTCGCCAGTAAGGAATGCCCCCCAAGTTGAAAAAAGTTATCGGTAATTCCAATTGATTGGATTCCCAATACTTGAATCCAAATCCCGCTTAATATTTCCTGGGTCGGAGTGCGGTAATTTTTAGCCTTTACTTGCGGTTCTGTTTCTGTTTGAACGGGTATAGGTAGCCTTTTTCTGTCGATTTTTCCGTTGGGTGTCAGCGGCAAAGTTTTCAACAGAATAAAGCTAGAAGGCATCATGTATTCAGGCAATTTTGTAGCTAAAAACAGACTCACTTCACTCTTGAGTTCTGAATCCTCAATTTTGTAATGCGATCGAGCTACACAATATGCAATTAACTGTTTATTACCCGGTCGATCTTCTCTAGCTAAAACCACCGCTTGTTGTATGGCTGGATGTTGATTTAATGTAGCTTCTATTTCTCCAAGCTCGATGCGATAACCTCGAATTTTAACTTGGTTGTCGCTCCGACCGAGAAATTCTATATTACCATCATGTAAGTATCTGGCTAAATCTCCAGTTTTGTAAAGTCGCCTGAATTTTGAACTTTCAAAGGGGTTGGCAATAAACTTTTCGGTTGTCAATTCAGGTCGGTTAAGATAGCCTCTCGCTAAACCAGCACCACTAATATAAAGTTCGCCAGTAACTCCGATGGGAACAGGTTGTAAGTTTGTATCTAAGATATAAAGGTGAGTGTTGGGAAATGGCTTTCCTATCGGTACTAATTGGTCAGTAGGTAAGTCTAAATTTGTACTTTCAAAGTATGAACTATCAATGGTAGCTTCGGTTACTCCAAAAGAGTTAATCAGTCTCGTTTGATAACTGCAAAATTGTCTAAATTTATTGTATTCGTTTCCATACCAACTATCAGAACCGCAAACAAGCAGTCGCATAAAGTCAAGACGCTGTTCGCTTTCTTCTAAGTATTGAATTAGGTTTCTTAATACCGCCGGAACGAATTCAGCACAATCAACTTTTTCTCGAAGCATCAACTGATAAAGGTTTTCGGCATCTAGCAGGTGTTCGCGATCGCACAACACTAACTTTCCACCCGAACACAAAGCGCGAACCATGTCTCCGCTAAACACATCAAAGGCGAAGCTTGCCATTTGAAGGTGACAAGTTGGTTGTTCGCTTAGTTGATAAATTTCTTCCCACGCTAAATAAGCATTAACTAAGCTTCCATGCTCAACCATTACTCCTTTGGACTGTCCGGTAGAGCCAGAGGTGTAAATGATATAAGCTAAGTTGTCAGATGTCGCTCGATTAACTGGATTAGATTCGCTTTCCCGTGCAACTTTTTCCCAGTTTTTATCCAAACAAATTACTGCGTTTTGTTCAAAGTTATTAACCAATGACGAATGACTAATAACTAATGACAATTGAGCATCTTTTAGCATGAAAGCCAGCCGTTCTTGGGGATAGGCTGGATCTAGAGGTACGTAAGCACCGCCTGCTTTGAGAACGGCTAATACTGCCACAATTAGATCTAGCGATCGCTCCAAGCAAATACCAACTTTTACTTCTGCTGCAACACCGAGCGATCGTAAATAATGCGCCAAAGAATTTGCCTTGGCATTCAGTTCCCGATATGTTAACTGGTGGTCTTGATAAACAACAGCAATAGAAGTAGGTGTTCGGTTGACTTGCTCCTCAAATAGTTGATGAATGCACTCTCCGATTAGGAACTTTGAATTTAGGATTTTGGATTGTTTTTGATTAAATTCGATTAGTAATTGGTATCGCTCTGTTGCTGTTAATAAGGATAATTCCGAGAGTCGTTGAGTGGGGTTGGCAACGATATTTAAAAGCAACGTTTCCAAATGCCCCAACATTCGCTTAATGGTATCGGTGTGGAAGCGATCGCAAACATATCCAATCTTCAACAACAACTCCGAATCGGGAATTACAGTTACAGTCAATGGATAATTAGTCTTTCCAAATGTGCGGAAATTTCCCATCTCTAGATTTGAATTAAGCTGCCGTACCGCCGAATCTACCGGGTAATTTTCAAACACTACAATACTATCGAACAGCGACACACCGCGAGGAACTTCACTCCAAGCTTGAATTTCTATCAACGAGTTGTACTCATACTGACGTAATTCCACAAGCTGCGTTTGGAATTGCTTCAACCAAGGCAAGATAAAATCATGCGAATCGACCCAAACTCGCACTGGCAAAGTGTTAATAAATAACCCCACCATTGACTCAGCACCCGCCAGCGTCGGCGGACGACCGGAAACCGTCGCGCCATATACGATGTCCTGTTCGCCACTGTAACGACTCAGTAACAGTGCCCAAGCTCCTTGCACTATGCTATTCAGCGTTAGTTGCTCTTTCCGCACTAAAGATTGCAATGCTGCGGTTGTTTCTGCTGAAAGCTTTAATTGCTGCTCATCATAACTGGGAATTTGTGACTGTTTATTAGTAATTTGTGGCTGAGATAATATCGCTGTAGGTGCAGTAAAACCTTTGAGTTTTTCTCGCCAAAATGCCTCAGATTCCGTCACATTTTGTTGCTGTAACCAAGCGATGTAATCTCGATAAGGACGGGGTTTTTCCAGATACAATTCCTTACCTATATAAAAAGCTGCATAAAATGTAATAACTTCCTTAAAAATTAAAGGTAAAGACCAACCATCTAACAGCAAGTGATGGTGATTCCAAATAAATTGATAGGAATTTTCTGCTAATTGTATAAGGGTAAAATTCATCAGCGGCGCTTTGGAAAGTTCAAAGCCTCGCTTTTGTTCTGTTTCCAACAAAGCCTCTAGTTGCTGTTGCTGTTTGATGGTGGAAAGTTCGCGCCAGTCAACCTGCTGCCAAGGCAAACTTACTTGTCGCCCTACTACCTGAAGCGGTTTTTCTAAATTTTCCCATACGAAAGCAGTCCGTAAAACTGAATGGCGATTTACAACTTCTTGCCAAGCTTGCTTAAATGCGACAACATCGAGATTTCCATTTAGTTGAAGGGTGAGTTGTTCGACATACATCCCCGATGTCGGCGCATAAAGGCTATGGAAAAGCATTCCTTGCTGCATGGGAGAAAGAGGATAAATTTCCTCAATATTTCTTTGATTCATAGGACTTCTCCTCCTTCAAATTCGACGGTTTGTAACACTCGATCGAGTTCGTCAGCAGTCAGTTGCGCGAGCGGTATATCGGATGGTATAGGCTCTTTTTGGCTCGTTTCACTTAGAGCAGCTACTGTTGATAATTTGGCAATCGTTTGATGTGTAAATACCTGTTTAGGCGTTAAAGATAATCCGGCGCGATCGGCTTTGGATATAACCTGAATCGTCAGGATAGAATCTCCGCCTAATTGAAAGAAGTTGTCGTGAATTCCTACTTGTTTCAGACCCAGAACTTCCCTCCAAATTTCCGCTAGTATTTGCTCAATTGAATTGCGCGGTGCTACATAAGCGTTTTCCAATTGCGATCGCATTTCGTCAGGTTTTGGCAGTGCTTTTCGGTCTACTTTACCGTTAGGCGTTAGCGGCAAAGTTTCCAAGGTGACGAAGCTGGAAGGCACCATGTATTTAGGCAACCTTTCCTCTAAATAGCTATGCAAATCGCTGGATTTTAGATTGGTGAGTTGCTTTTCTGGAACGAAATAAGCTATTAGACGCTTGTTGCCAGTTTCATCCTCTGGCGCTAAAACTACAGCATTTTTTACTTCTGGGTGTTGGCTTAAAACTGCTTCAATTTCGCCTAGTTCAATTCGGAAACCTCGAATTTTTACTTGGTAGTCAATTCGACCGATAAATTCAATGTTTCCATCAGGTAAATACCGTGCTAAGTCACCAGTTTTGTACAACCGCGCCCCTGGTTTACTACTAAATGGATGGGGAATAAATTTTTCGGCAGTTAGTTCGGGACGATTGAAATAACCTCTAGCTAAGCCATCTCCAGCAATGTACAATTCGCCGGGAATTCCGATGGGTACTGGATTGAGGTATTTATCTAAAATGTAGATTTGGGTGTTAGCGATCGCACTTCCAAT
>NZ_JACJUP010000275.1:0-6596 GCF_014748295.1 Planktothrix sp. FACHB-1355
TATCTATGAAGAAGATGGTAACGCGATCGACACTCAGCAATTCCCCCAATTTCAGGGTAATCGAACCCAATATTTCATAAAGAACATCATCAAAATCTCTGCCTTCCTTCGTTTCTAACATAGAAAGGAGTTTTTGTTCCTGTTCGGCAACAATTTGTTTGAAATCCGGTTGCAGAGTTGCCAAGGTTCTGTGAAGCCAAGTCCAATTAAAGACAGAGGCATAAATGCGGTTAGAAATGCTTAATTTTCCGGCACGCTTGACAACTAAGCCGGAAAGTCGCAATTCCATCTGTTCGCAACTGTCATGAGATGAAATCTCACCGCGTCGCAAAACTTCCTCATAAACTTTGAGCAGCAATTTTAGGCGCTGTCCGCTTCTGAGCAGGCGATCGCGTATAGTTTTAATATGTGCTGGTTCGTCTTGAGCTTCCCAATTTTCAATAATCTGTGTTTGAACTAACTTTTCGACCCACTGTGGAGGATTTTGGATTTTGGATTTTGGATTTTGGATTAATTCGGCATTGTCTAGGATAATTTTGCAAAGTTTTTGAGTGAGAAACGGTTGTCCTCCCGTCCAGTTCAAAATTGCTTCTATGACAGCTTGAGGATTGTGTACTTTTTCTGCCAAACCTTGTACAAGCGGTTGCGCTTCCTCTAATTTAAAACCGTGCAATTCGATGGCGCGACCGATATTAAAAGGTGTGCAACTTTTATCTTGAATTAAGTCAGAAGGAGTTGCCACTCCCAGCAGCGCAAACGTGAGGCGATCGTACTCGTTGCAGGCGCGGATAAAAGCAAAAAAATCGTCTGTCCCGAAAGGTAAAGCGAGAATGCTATCGATTTCGTCGATAAAAATCACAATTTTTTCACTGACAGACTCCAGCAAAACTTCTTCGATCAGTTCGCTCAAACACTGCACGGGTGGGAGAAACTCGCGATCGCGCAACCAAGACTTCAGATTGATCTGGAGTTGAAAACTGTTTACCAGCCGTCTCATCAACCCCGCATACCACTGTTGCGGCGCGATATCCTGACTGCCAATTTTGTTGAGGTCGATCGCCGCACAGGCGAAACCTTCCGCTTGCAACTTGTGCATCGTTCGCACCCGCAAGCTGGTTTTCCCCATCTGGCGGGAATTGAGGACGTAACAAAACTCTCCCGCCTTCAAGCCTTCGTAAAGGTCGCGATCGGCTTGTCGCACCACATAAGTCGGCGCATCCAGGGGGAGATGTCCGCCGACTTTGTAGGTGTAGGCTGAGTTTTCCTCTTCTATCATTAGGTTTTCCGATCTTGTAGAAAACACCGCTTTCATTTCCAACCTAACCTATGGAAGGCGATCGCATCATCTTTGACTTTTGCTGGATAAATATTCTCTTATCCTTATTTATGTTAACTAACAGTTATCACTTCTAATGCTGCCATCAGGCATAATGGTATTGCAAAAGATAGCACTTTCCAGTTTGGCATTTTCCAGATCCGCTTGCTCAAGATTGGCATTACTTAGGTTAGCTCCCTCTAAATTAGCATCCTTCAACCGAGTACCCTTCAAGATAGCACCACTGAGGTTAGCATTCCCAAGTTTGACATTACGCAATTTGGCACTGTTTAAGTTAGCACCGCTCAGGTTAGCATTGTAGAGGTTGGAGTATTGGATCTCGGCACCGCTAAGATTTGCATAACTTAAATCTGCACCACTTAAATCGATATAATCCAAAGTCGCATTAGTTAGGTCAGCACCGCTCAAATTAACACCAGGAGCGATGAAGTAAGCTCCCCTAAGTTTAATTTCGGCAGGCAAATCAGGGTCTGTGTAGATAGCATTTTTAAAGTTGGCACCATTTAAATTCGCACCGCTCAAAACGGCACCTATTAGGTTTGCATAACTCAAATCGGCATTGGTGAGGTCAGCATCACTTAAGTTCATACGCCTCAGATCGGCATATTGTAGATTAGCACCACTTAGATTGACATTTTTAAATTCAAAGTGATAATTAACGTTTAAACATATATACCTCAAATTAGCACCACTCAAGTTGGAGTTTATCAGGGAACCTTCCGCTAGGGTAGCCTTCCTGAGATCGGCTCCACTAAGGTTGACATTAATACCATCATTAATCTCGCTAACACCCTGTAGATTCGCTCCACTTAGATTTGTATTATTCAGTTCAACGCCACTCAGTTCAGCACCATACAAATTCGCATTACTAAGATCGGCATCACTCAGGTTTGTATCTCTTAGATAGGTATAACTCAGATCGGCCTGATGTAGATTAGCACCTTGCAAGTTAGCCTCACTTAAGTTGGCTTTACGTAGGTTAGCACGACTTAGGTTAGCATGAGTTAGATTAGCATCGCTCAAATCTATACCGTACAATTTGACACGACTCAAATCGACACCTGAGAAATCTCTTTCGCCTGCTTTGTAGCGTCTGCGTAGTTCATCAGCGTCCATGTTATCTACTCCCGATATCTAAAATTTGCATAAGCGATCGCCCTAAATCCCCTCTTCACCAGCTTGTTTGAAAAGGCGCTGCACCACTTCCACGGTTTGCGAGGCAAAGTTGCGATCGACAGTCATTTGCTCGCGCTTGTACATCATGCGATCGCGCAGTTCGATCGCTTTAACCAATACCTCATAGTCTTCCTGTGAAATTAAACCATAAGCAAAGAATGTTTGAGCCAGAGTTGTTGGTTCTTGAATCTCAAAATCAATAGAATGTTGTTCGGCAACCATTCGCATTACTGCTTCAGCGATGAACACACCAGAACAAATAGCCGAATCAAAACCGCCCATTTCTATAATTTCTAATGCTCTCGCCAGATAAAACTTTATATCGTATGAATCTCGCACTGGATAATCATACAAGTGCGCTATTTGCTCTCGATATCTTTGATTATTTGAGCCGTTTAAACAAGGTTTCAATGCCACAATAACCGCTCCTTGTTCGGCATGAACAATGAAATCTATATTTTCGTTATAGAGAAATTCATCCAAGTTTATTCCACGGGATTTTATCAATACTTGATAACCCTGTTGCCTATAGTTATCACTAATTTCTGCAATTGTCTTGACTGCCAAAGTTTCTAACTGTTTATTCATTTTTATAACTCAAATGGTTCGGATGCTACATCAATTTTAACATACACAAAAGGTTCGTCATTGGCAAAGGCTTGAGCGATAATCGCGGGGATTGTCTGAACATTAACCAAACTTTTTAAGTTACGTCGTTTTACTATGAGATCTGTCACTTGTTTGTCATCAGCATAAACTACTAAATTCAAACCATCTATAATTGGTTTTATGATGTTATCTATATCGGGTGGTTGACGCTTATAGTAGTGAGCGATAATAACCCGAACTGGAGTAATAATTGGTGATGCTCCGACTGGTAAGCGATCGAGCGCAGCTTGACGGACTTTTGCTTTCCAATTTTGCAACAGAGTCCGATTGTTTGTTTGCAGAGAAACTGGTGAACCAGTGACAATGAATTCAAATGGAAGCAAGATTTTTGATACTCCTTATTTTTAACCTTTAATAGAAAGTCGATCGCCAAAATATTGCCTATACAACTCAAACCGAGGCTTCACCTCATTTCCGTGCAATTGCACTAACCCCAAACTGTGCAATTTAAACGCCAAAACCGACTCCAAATCGACAGATATGCTGCTTGTTACCACCTTGCTAAATGCAGATGCCAAGTCTGGATGTTCTTGCAAATTCCACAAATGTCGCCGCAGATGATCGCCGTAAATTCCTGCCTCAGTAGGCGCACTTTCTATTAATTCATCTAGCGTTAATTGCTGCTGTGCAATATGATATAATGCTAATCTGACTAAATAAGGATGTCCTCCCACAATACTCATCAATCGTTCGATGTGATTTGCTTGCCAATTCAATCCGTGTCGCATCGCTAAGTCTTTCACTTGCTGTTGGTTAAACTCGGATAGTTCAATTGGCAAACCCACATTAAACGGCGATTGATTGACATTCAGCGGAATGTAAACTTCGGTTGAATGTACAACCACTAAGCGCAATTTTTCCCAGAGAGCGCTGTCGCTATCGCTATAGCCAGCTTCTTCGTACCACGCACGCAGCAACCCAAAAAAATCATCAGCAATATGGGGATATTGAAAAACGCGATCGACTTCATCCAAACCCAATAATAAAGGGCTATCTATCTCCGGTAAAATACAATCTTCAAAGAAAACAGTACAATTATCTTTGCTCCCATAAGTATCAGTCCAATAATCATCTATTTGGCGATGCAACCGCAACTTGCGCGAAATTTTAACACAAAACCACCGCAACAGTTCATTCAAATTATTAAAAACATTTGTATCTGCGTGCTGAAAGCTCAGCGGGACTGTGCGATATCCATGTTCCTTTGCTTGAGAAAGAATTCTCGCCATCAGCGATGTTTTCCCCATTTGTCTGGGAGCTTTAATTCTAATTAACGCTCCTGGCTGTAAAATCGCCTTATAACATTGAGCTTCATAGGGAAATCGCTCTACATAAAATGCAGAATCCAAACGAACTTGACCGCTGGGTAATTCAGGTTCTGCAACTGGCAGAGGCGAAGGGATTTGGGATTTGGGATTTGGGATTTGGGATTGTACAGATGTTTCATTAATTGTCTCTACAATATCTATTTCTGATTCTTCTGTACTTGCAATTCCCCAGTCTTCATTATTTGCCAATAAGTTGAGAATTTCTTGTATAATAATTGGAGTGTCATTTGGTGAAACCCATTCCCGTTGTCGAGTTCCGTGCAGGTAAGTGCGTAAATCGTGATTTAGCTGTAAGTTTGGCGGACAATCGATCCTCAACTGTAATGCAATCGGCTTACTCTCTCGACGAGAATCGCGCAACTCTTTAACACGTCGCAACTCCTCAATTACCATTTCGCTAACCGCAGCTTGTGGAGATAACAGCAGCAAAAAATAATCGCACTGCTGCAATTCTAAATCGATTTGAGAAAGCCAGTCTGTGTCGGGATTTCGATCCTGGGGAGAAAATCCTGCCATATTAGCCATAAACGCTTTATGTCCAGCCGCAGAAATAGCTTCATAAAGTTGTCCTGCTAGATTAAAGTCTGGCTCCTGGCTGCGGTAACTGATAAAAACTCTCTTAATTTTAACTTCCTTGCTTTCATCCTCCCTTGTTCTTTTCTTGTCTTCATGTGGCGGGTCAGTGTTCTTGGTGGCGCTGACGCGCTCGATCGCTCTTTCTAAGGCACCTCTAAACTTTTTTTTGCTAACTTTTTCTCCCAAAACACTAGAAAGTTTCTGCCATAACTTGTAGCCAACATATTTCTCTACATATTCCGGATTAAAAGGGTATATCTCCTCGTAGGTCTGTCCTTGCCAAGACCCAATAAAAACTTGCCTTTCCAGATCGTTTAGGTGTTTGCCAGTTTTGGTATAAATTAAGTCATCAACAAACTCTAACGCTTTCTTAACATCCATATTTATTTTTTCACCAACTTTTATGATTCTATACAAAGCATAACTCTATCAAAGAAGCCTGGTTTTTATGAGGTTTCATGAGGTTTCATGAGCTAATAAAATTTTCATGCGAACAATTTCTTTTAGAAAGCCGTGCCAAGTTGCCAAATCAAGCTAAATTTATGAGTTTTTTTGGTTACTCTATCCGGAAAATAGTGGCAAACTAATGATAGTTGTTATCAATTTGGACATGGTACATAAACAATGAGGCTACAAGCGATTTTAATAAATCCACAATAAAATCCTGTTTCACCTGGTTATTTACGATAAAAAGAGTCTTCGCATAAAACCAGAGCCTGTAAAATTTGACTCCCTTAGTTGAATACATTTGCTGAACTTAGATTGTATCAGAGAAATAGCGATGTTCAGTCTCACAGAAAGCATAATCAATACCTGCGTTGAACGCCTGCAAGCAGGTTACCGCCGCACTTACGGCAACCTCAAACCAGAATATGCTGACCTGATTGGTTGGTTTGCCAGCATGGCTTTGGAAAATATTGCTAATAGTAACGCTCTTTATCACAACGTCGAACACACCATTCTGGCGACCTTTACGGGACAGGAAATTTTGCGGGGCAAGCATATTCGCTATGGTAGCGTGTCTTGTGAAGACTGGTTGCACGTCATCATTTCGTTGTTATTTCATGACATTGGCTATGTCAAGGGAGTCTGCCTGCAAGACAGACCAAAGGAAAGATTCTATGACAAGGGAATAAATGGCGAGATGATTTTTCTGCCAGCAGGTTCCACTGATGCCAGCCTCACTAGCTACCATGTAGATAGAGGAAAAACTTTCTTTGAAGATCGTTTTTCCGATCATTATCTGATTGATATCGAAATAATAAAACAAAACATTGAAATGACCCGTTTCCCGGTGCCTCATGATGAATATTATCAAGATACAGTTAACTATCCCGGTTTAGTTCGCGCTGCCGATTTAATCGGCCAATTGAGCGATCCGCACTACTTGGAAAAAATGCCGGCACTGTTTTACGAATTTGAAGAAACAGGAGCTAATAAAAGTTTGGGCTATCGTCATTTCGGAGAATTGCGTGCTGGCTATCCAAAGTTTTTCTGGAAAGTTGTGTATC
>NZ_JACJUP010000276.1:0-3933 GCF_014748295.1 Planktothrix sp. FACHB-1355
ATTGTCTGACATTGAATCCCAGAAAATCAAACCCTACATTTCCATCATATTTTTTGAAAGTATGGGTAATTAGGGTTTGAGATTGTTTAAGGGCTAACCCCATCTCCATCAACCATTCTTCTATTAGCTGTTTGGCTTCCAGAACTACTTCCAAGCATTCATCCATGAGGACAAAATCATCGGCATATCGAACTAATGTCACTTTTCGGTTCCGATCGTTTGCGATCCTATTGATGAATTTTTTTTGTAGCATATCTTCCAAACCGTGAAGGGCAATGTTTGCCAGCAAGGGAGATATTATCGCTCCCTGTAAGCTTTCTTCATCTGTCGGAAATACTTCCTTACCATTCATAATCCCAGATTTGAGCCATGCTTTAATCTGTCGTCTGAATGTCGGAGTAGTTTGCAGCTTGGAGAGTAGTTTTTCATGGTCAATCCGGTCAAAGCGCTTCTCTATACGCGCATCTAAAACATATTTTGGTTGTTGAACAATACTGTTATAGATGGCGGCTATAGCATCGTGGTATGACCGTCCGGGCCTAAAACCATAACTGTTTGGCTCAAAGCGAGCCTCCCATTCTGGTTCTAGCGCCAGTTTTAATAGGGCTTGCTTTGCTCGTTCTGCGATCGTTAGTATACCAAGCGGTTTTTTCTCATCCTTTCCGAGTTGGCGAATCAATACCCGTCTAGCTGATTGAGATTTGTCATTGAATCGCAGCTTTTTGGCTAAGTTAATTTTCTGGTGATTGGTTAGTTTAGCTAAACCACCCAAACCAAACATATTCTTTTCCCAGTTATTCTGCGTGACTCTTCTGATTGCTACCAACTTGGCATACCAAGATTTAGTCAACAGCCTTTGTAGAGAGCGAACTGTCTTTACATCACCACGAATAGAGGCTCGATAGATTCTCTTTTGGAGCTTGAAAACTTGTCGCTGGACTTTTGCCCAGTCGATCGTTTCCCATCCATACATCGGCTTTATCGCCGTGTTCATGACTTGTTTACTCCTACTAAAATTATCCATCTCTGAGTTATCGTGGCTCTGTCAGCATATCCTTTGGCTTTCCCAAAGGCATTGGCTTGAGAGCCAATCCCTCTCGCCAATTTCATGCGGTTGACTACCTACTCAAGATTCGACCTTTCTTGAGAGAAATTGGCGAGTTATCCCGTTCCTAGCTCCTGCGATTGCGATGGGGTTAGAGTCTTACTATCCGCCGGGTTTGTTGGGGATGCTCTAGGTCAAATTTCGGGTTGCCTAGCCCTTATCCTTGCCTTTTGGCTCAGCCAATAACCTGTGTAGGCTGTTGTAAATTACGACGGCTCAAGCGTAAGTTCAGATGGCCTTACTCGTACCCATCTCTGCTATTAGGGATTCTCTGTCAGGTTCAAAGTTACCTCTTTTTGCACCCCGCTTCACCGAGAAAGATAGTCAGTCCTCCCGGTGGGAGTGTTGCATCTCCTGGCATCTAGGAGGAGGGAATTGGCTTCTAAAAATATTGCTATTCATTAACTTCCAGCTAACATTTTTGAGAAATCGCACCCTCTCAGGAGCTAAGTTGTCAAGGTTCGGTAGGCATTCCTACTTATTCTTGCGAGCGATACCCAATCTGGGGATTGGTTTCTCACTCAACGGGTCGCACCGAAATACTTCACATCGGGGTCTTGACCAACACGGCCTACTAAGCTAACGACATTGAGATTGAGAGTCATAATTGTTTATCAGTACAGCTGTACTCATTTACGGTGTATCTACTTTAGCGAATTGACGGTAGCATACAGATTTAAATTGTTGCTGGTACAAGAATTATCCTGCTTGACTAGACGCCGGATAGAAAACGTAATAAAATCCAGCACGGTTGGGTTACAGTCGTACACAAAAGCATCTCTCTTTGGGGGCCAAGAAGCGCGTGGGTTTTTTCAATCGCTTACCTTTATCTCGCGACATGGGTATCGACCTCGGTACCGCTAACACACTGGTTTATGTATCTGGGAAGGGTATTGTTCTTCAAGAACCTTCTGTAGTGGCCATTGATAAAGATACGATGGAGCCGCTAGCAGTGGGCGAAGAGGCGAAAAAAATGCTGGGCCGCTGTCCTGGCAATGTAGTTGCTCTTCGTCCCTTACGGGATGGCGTGATTGCCGATTTCGATACCGCAGAGCTAATGCTGAAAGCATTTATCCGGCGGGTGAACGAAGGAAGAGCTTTAGTTTCACCAAGAATTGTGATTGGCATTCCCAGTGGCGTAACTGGAGTAGAACGGCGAGCTGTTATGGATGCAGCGCTTCAAGCCGGTGCGAGGGATGTCCGTTTGATTGACGAACCGGTAGCGGCAGCTATTGGTGCTGGACTACCTGTAGCGGAACCTACGGGTAATATGATTATCGACATTGGCGGCGGTACAACAGAAGTAGCTGTTTTGAGCTTGCAGGGTACTGTGATCAGCGAATCGGTAAGGGTCGCTGGCGACGAGCTGAATGATTCGATCGTTCAGTACATGAAAAAAGTTCACAATCTGGTAGTAGGGGAACGCACTGCTGAGGAAATTAAGATTCAGATTGCCTCTGCTTACCCAACAAATGCTGATGAAGACCAAATTATGGAAGTCCGAGGTTTACATCTACTTTCGGGTCTGCCGCGAACTGTGACAATTAAAGGGCCGGAAATCCGCGAAAGTATGTCGGAACCTCTGGCTGTGATTGTTGATGCTGTTAAGCGTACTTTGGAGCGCACTCCTCCGGAACTGGCAGCTGATATTATCGATCGCGGTATCATGCTGGCAGGGGGCGGTGCCTTACTGAAAGGTTTGGATACTTTGATCAGCCACGAAACCGGCATTGTCGTACACGTGGCAGCAGATCCCTTGAGTTGTGTTGTTTTGGGCACAGGTCGAGTGTTAGAAAATATCAAGCAGCTGGATAGAGTATTCAGCGGTCGCTCTCGCAACCTGTAACTTTCAATACAATCTAAAATTTGAAGGCCGGAATTTAAAATAAATTCTGAGTCACTACACTTGACTGCGAACTTTTATTCCATAAACTCGTTGAATGTACACGCTACGTCGCTGGTGGGATCGTAATTGGTTACAAATGACCCTGGTTGGAACAGTTCTCACAGCTGCCTGGATCGTCAAACAAACTCAGGGTGCAGCAATTTTTGAGACTTACCAATTGGTGACCCGTCCTTTCCAATCCAATCCGCCGAAAGCAGAAATTCTGGCAGATGCCAAAAGTTTGGAACTGCAAGCGCGGTTAGAAGAAGCCCAAAGTCAAAATCGCAAACTGCAAGAGCTTTTGGGATATGTATCTGCCCAAAAATCGAAAGGGATTGTAGCTCCTGTGGTTGGTCGAAGTGCGGATGCCTGGTGGCAACAGATTACTGTGGGCCGGGGCTCTCAAGCGGGAATAAAACAAGGCTATATTGTCACATCTACCGGCGGTTTGGTAGGCCGGGTGATCGGTGTGACTAAAAATACTAGCCAGGTGTTATTAATTAGCGATGCCAGCAGTCGTGTTGGCGTTAGTATCAGCCGCAGTCGCTATATGGGTGTAATGCGCGGTCAGTCAGGAGACCGAGCGGTAATTCAATTCTTTGAAAGAGTTCCAGATGTCCGCAAAGGTGATGTGGTCGCTACCTCATCAGTAAGTCAGTTTCCGTCAGGTGTGCCTGTGGGACGTGTGGAATCGGTGAATCTCAGCCAAAGCCCCGCTCCTGAAGCTACGATCGTACTTTCAGCACCCACAAGTTACTTGGAGTGGGTGGTTATTTATCCAAGTGATTGATAATATATTTTGTCGATCGATCGCCTTTACAAGGGATAGAAAAACATAGAAAATTACCTGAAAATACGGGTCGATCCCACAAAAAAATGACAAGTGGCCGATAAGCAATAACCAATGACCAGTTACCGCTCTTCATCTCAAAAATATCATCGC
>NZ_JACJUP010000277.1:0-6585 GCF_014748295.1 Planktothrix sp. FACHB-1355
CCAACTCGGCCCAGGTTAACATTGAACCCGCCGATCCGCTCTAGGAAAGTACGGCGAATGGAATAGTTCAAGCCTCTGGGAGTAAGGCCGGGGTTTTGGATATAAACAACATTATCGCCCAAGTCATAAGCTCCCAAATTTCCCGCCAAACCTTCAGAAAGCCAAGGTGGCGGTGTATAACCTTCTGGCCAAATCAGAGTGACTTTACCACCGGCAATTGCCAGTTTTTCGTTATCTCGATAGGCTGCGTACAGGACGCTGAGCCAGTGGGAGCTAGCCACAGCATCATCATCGAGATAGGCGAGAATTTGGCCGCTAGCTGCGTGGGCACCTGTATTGCGTGCGACAGATAAACCGGTAACGGGTTCGTAGATGTATTTCACTCCCGATCGCGACTCTACAACAGCGCGGGTGCGATCGCTCGACGCATTATCCACCACCACTATTTCAAAATCCGCGAAATCCTGTGCTAGCAAGCTATCAATAGCAGCGCCCAAATAGCTATCTCGATTGTGAGTGCAGATAATGGCAGAAATTAAAGGCATAAACTCAATCACCTCTGTTTCGATCGAAAATATCGCCGTCGCCTGGATATCACAGTGTTTGGATGTGACCTTGTACAACGGTGAGAACCTCAGCTAGCTCGGTGAGATGAGTTTCTAATTCCTGCTTGCGAGCGAGCAGATGTTGCAACTTTTGATACCGTGCGATCGCCAAACTAACGCTGGGCACTTCCTCTGGCGGACAGGGACGAGACAGCAGCTTGCCGTCGGCATTCCGATTTACTAGACGATATCGACCAGCGTTACGATTTTGGGATGGGGAATGAGAAACTCGCCCTCTCCCTTTTTGACTTCGCTCTACAGTCGGCGCTGCTATCGGTGTTTGAGCAGACTCCGACTCCAACCAACCTTCGATTATCGGCCCTTCCAGATAAATATCTTGAATTTGCCGCAAGATTTGTCGCAATTCACTCTGCCATCGCGCCACCACCGTTTCCATTTCCTTGAGCAGATTCATTGCCAAGTAGGGGTTAATGCCGTTGCGGTGGCTGGTAAATCTGGGCGATTTAATTTTGGGTAGCGCGGGTGTCTTTCTCGCTTGCTTTTGTGGCAGGGATACAGATTCCACCGACCGATCGCTTGGGATAGGTTGGTGGGTAGTTAGCGACTGCGATTTCGCACTATCAGTCCGAGATCCCGACTTCAAGGGCAGCTGCTTGTCTTTTGAGAGACTTTGTGTTGTCTGCTGGCGCAATGTCGGCTCCATCTTTTGTAACTCTGGTTTCATAGTAGCCATGAGACCGATTGGGTAAAATCCAAGCTAGAGAAGTAATTTTCTCTTAGAGCCTACCTGAAAAATCCGATTGAAGGTTACATACCGCACCATAAATCAAGATCGAGATCTTTGTTCGCGTTCAATTTTTGGATCGGCTCTTAATGTAGGGTAGGCAGTGCCGACTCTACACGATATCTATCATGACAGAACCGCAAAAGCGAGTAATTTTGGTGACAGGCCCTGCACGGTCTGGTAAAAGTGAATGGGCGGAAATTTTGGCCCAAAACTCCGGCAAATCCGTTATCTATGTAGCTACCGCACAGGTCGATCGCACTGATTCGGAGTGGCAGCATCGCATCCAACAACACCAGTACCGACGCCCTTCTGATTGGCTTACTTTGGAAGTGCCAGTCCAGTTGGCGACAACAATTGGCGAGGCGGCGGAGACGAGTTGCCTGTTAGTAGATTCTTTGGGAACTTGGGTGGCTAACCTCCTGGATCGAGATGCCGCGTCCTGGGAGAACACCATAAAAGAGTTGCTGCAATATATAAATAATTGTACCTGCGATGCCATTTTTGTAGCGGAAGAAACTGGTTGGGGTGTGGTTCCTGCGTACCCCTCCGGTCGGGAGTTCCGCGATCGTCTCGGTGTCCTGGTGCGTAGAGTCAGTGCGATCGCCGATCCAGTTTATTTAGTCACCGGGGGTTATGTTTTGAACTTGAGCGT
Organism: Planktothrix sp. FACHB-1355; assembly: GCF_014748295.1. Lineage (NCBI taxonomy): Bacteria > Bacillati > Cyanobacteriota > Cyanophyceae > Oscillatoriales > Microcoleaceae > Planktothrix > Planktothrix sp. FACHB-1355. The sequence goes on from NZ_JACJUP010000277.1 coordinate 2,006, forward strand.
TTTGGGCGATCGTCTCCCATCCTAGAGATCCAACTAGATCGGTAGAGCGATCGAGCCAAAAACATAGATATTCTTCTCTAGGGGCGGGATCGTCCTCTGGCTAACCATTCCTAACTCCTAATTTATGATTGGAGATAGATGACCGATAAACGTTAACATACATTTACCAGGGTAAAAGTAATCCTTTTGTTGCTCTCGCAATCACCCACTAGCAGGAAACCCGTTTAGGAAAATAGAGATTACATTGAGAATAAGTTCTTGTATGCAATATGGGATCGACAACTCCCTGGATGCTACCGAGGGAGCGGTTAAATTTATGGCATCGGCAAATGAAATCAGGCAATATCTTGCTTATTGGTTTCAGTTAGGCAAGAAATTAATCATTAAGAACGGTCAGGAAGCCCTACTTCCTAAAAAGGTGATTGTAAGCGATCGCTATAGCGATGAATTTGAGGAATGTTGGCAACAAATTCTCTCTCCCGATTCAGGGGACTGCTACTTAGAAGGGACAAACGAAACCATTGCCCAACTGCTGACGCCACAGTGGGAAATGAACAGCTGCGCTCGCTGTTCTATGCCCGTTCCCGTGCGGAAAGTTGGGATGCCCCCGCTAGCCTGTCCTTGTTTCGATCTAGGTGGCTGGCCTAATACAGAGGCTCCTTCACCCCGATCGCCAATTGACACTCAGGCACATCTGAGCCAAATTCGCGATCGGCTATTAAAAAACAAATAAAACTTTAAAGCACACTACGAAAATAAATTTAAAATGGCAAATTTCAAATTTTTGATTTAAAAATTTACAATTTGTTACTTTAAATTTATAATTGTTTTTATTTGCGGCGAGGAACATCATAAGTTAGGAAATCATAAGCCATTTCTGTATTCGGAAAAATCGCCCGCGCTTCCAATAACAAATCGTTCAGTTGAAGATCGTTTCCAGGTGCATAGCGGGGACTAAAATGAGTCATAATCAAAAGTTTTGCACCCGCCCCTAAAGCTACTTGTGCTGCCATTGTTGATGTAGAATGCAATCTCTCAAAAGCAAGCTGAGCATCTTGATGGGCAAAAGTAGCTTCGTGAATTAACACATCCGCATCCTGCGCTAATTCCACAGCACCATCGCAATAAACTGTGTCGGTACAATAAACAAATTTGCGCCCAATTTCGGTTGGCCCGCACAAAGAGGCACCATTAATTTGACGCCCATCTGGTAGAGTAACTTGTTCTCCGCGTTTGAGCCTGCCGTAAATAGGGCCTGGAGAAATGCCCAATTCAGCAGCTTTTTCCACATTAAAACTCCCAGGTCGGTCTTTTTCCATTACCCGATAACCGAAAGCCGTAACGCGGTGCTTCAGAGGGCCGCAAAATACAGTAAATTCCTCATCTTCATAAATAAGTCCAGGTTGAACCGTATGTACCTTAAGGGGAAAAGAAAGATGAGTATAAGAGTAACGCTCGCAAGCTCGCAGGTATTCATTTAGACCGGGTGGCCCGTAAATATCGATTCTAGTGGGATGACCGGCCAAACCGTAAGTTGCCAAAAGACCCATCAAACCAAAAATATGATCGCCATGCAGGTGAGTAATAAAAATGCGAGTAAGTTGGCTGATTTTGAGGTCGCTTCGCAGCAGTTGGTGCTGAGTGCCTTCACCGCAATCAAACAACCAAAATTCTGCCCGCTGAGGCAGGCGCAAGGCAACGCTAGAAACATTGCGCGATCGCGTCGGTACACCGGAGCTTGTGCCCAAAAAAGTAATCTGCACGGGCTTTTAGTTAACCTTATCCGAATTTCAATAACATCTCTATTGACATATTAGCTAGGAAAAAAACTTTTTCTTTACCAATGACCTGAATTGCGTTATGCTATTGGACTGTTCGGACGCTGCCAGCAATACCCATACTTGTAACCTCATTTAGCAGCCGTGTGAGGAGGTTTTTAGCAAAATGATGCCTATACGTTTGCTCATGGAGCTTATTTCCACAAAACTAAACCAGTCCATGCCGCAAAAAAGGCCAAAGCTGTGGCTATCGGTGTTATTCTGGATTGCGCTCGTTGCTCCCGCACAAGCGGCATTGGAACTGCGAGTCGCCATTGAAGAAAATGTCGGCCAGGTCAAAGTCGGCAGCTCCACCAAAGCAATTGTCCGCGATGCCGCCGGTCAGCCGCTAGGAGAAATTGCTCCGATGAATGCGTTCCAAGCTCAGGCGAGCGGCAACGGAGTGGCGCTGGATCGGTGGCGTTCCAGCTCGGTCTGGATTGAACCCCAAAATAACGGCTACGTTTGGATAGGCGATCGCTGGTATCGGGGACGCACGCGAGTTGTGTTCGTAAATAACGGTTTGACTGCGATCAACTACGTCGATTTGGAAAAGTATCTCTACAGCGTGTTAGGCGGGGAAGTATACCCCAATTGGCCCCTAGAAGCTCTCAAAGCTCAAGCAGTAGCCGCCCGCACCTACGCACTTTATCAGCGGCAAACGAGAGGCAACAGCATCTACGATTTGGGGGATACGATCGCGTGGCAGGTTTATAAAGGCGTAGAAAGTGAAGCCCCATCCCTCTACTCCCCAGTCGATAGCACCGCAGGTCAAGTCCTGACCTACAAAGGTAAGATTATTCTGGCAGCATTCCACTCCTCATCTGGGGGACATACCGAAAACGTCGAAAATGTCTGGTCAGACAATCTGCCCTACCTGCGCGGCGTTCCGGACTTTGATGGCAATACTCCTGAAGCCCAATGGGTGAAAACCATCTCCCGCGAAGAACTCAGCCGCCGCATCGATGGTGTGGGCAACGTGCTGTCCATGACACCGGAACGCACCTCCCCAGTCGGACGCATCATTACCATGAAAATTATCGGCGATCGGGGAGCGCGAACGATCAGCGGCCCTGCTCTGCGGAGGGCATTGGATCTGAGAAGCACCTGGTTCACTGTCACCCCTGACGGCGAAAAATCCCTACCCAGCTCTTTCCGAATACAGGGGCGCGGTTACGGTCACGGTCTCGGTTTGAGTCAGTGGGGAGCTTACAGTATGGCTCGCCAGGGTGCTAACTACCAGCAAATTGTGCGTCACTATTACCAGGGTACGACTCTAGGCAAAATTAAAGTGGTGAACTAATTCAATTGGCTAAATAATTAAAAGTTCTGCCTTTTTAAGGTTTAATTATTTAGCCGTCTCTGCCATTCCGTATCAATCTGGTCTTTACGCTCGATATCCTGTTCGAGCAAATCTGTTTCGGTCGTATAAGCTAAATCTTGACGATCGATAATTGTTTCGGCAGCAAATTGACGAGCGTAGGCAATTTTTTGCTGTAAATTGGCACTGGGTTGGTTCAGTTGCATAACTCTTGCTTGGCGCTGTTGATTGCGGAAGGCAATCTTGCCGTTGCGCCATTGAATCCAAAAATAGCGGATAAAAGGTACAGCCAGGAAAGCAATACCGTAACCCAGCAGCAGCCAATAAATTGATTGAACAAGGGCAACAAGTCCGCCCAATTTGGCCGCAATCGTCCCACCAGCCAACAGGTTCCCTAATACCAAAGCGCCTACCAAATTGAAGGCTCCCAGTCCGGCTGAGAGGATAATTTGTCCGGAACTGGCAGCGCTGAAGCGCCAGGGTAACTCTTGCAGATATGTCGGTACTACCTGGGGATGCTGCTGGGCTGCCGTTACCTGCAAATCGGGGAAGCGATAGACGATCTGTCCTTCGGGGCTGACTTCGGGAAGCCCGTTGAATCGAGCCAGTACAGGCAACATATAATCTTCGTATTCTTGCGAATATCCTGCCCCAATATTGTCTAAATAGGGAGCAATTTGTTCGGCGACCACAGCTCCCCCGTTGTTGCGGATGGCTGTGGCGATTTCTTGCCAGCGGCGTGCTTCTAAATTGGCATTGGGATTGCCATCACCGAATAGGAAAGAGAAAACGGCTTCCAGAAAATTCATCTGGGGTTTTTCTCGCCGCCGATATTGGTACTGGGGACTGTCGTAGTCGGGATAGAAAACCCAAAACCAATCTGGGCCAAACCAATAGTAAGGGATAAAGATTGTACCGCCGCCAGAGTCGCTGCTGCGGGAATCATCGCTGTCGCGGCTGGAATTAACGGTAATGAGGATAATGGCGATCGCGACAAAAATCAGCACGATCGAAGTCAGCAAAACTAGCCCGAAACTAATGCGGATTAGATAAAACAATATTTTCCAGGTTTTTTGCCACCATTCTTGTAGCCGCAACCGCAAAAACTTGTTTCGCAAAATCGCCCGGAAATTTTCAGGAAACTGGTAAACAATTTCCCCCGTTTCTGCCACTTGCAAATGTCCGCCGGCGTCGGATGCTAGGGCTAGCAATCCTTGCTGGGCTACATTTAAATCGAATCCTGCCTTTGCCGCCACATCCCCTACGGTCACGCGGTAATGCAGCTGTTCGACAGCTTGCATAATGCTGGGATTTGCAGCCATATTTTGCCTCGACGGTATTGAGCTTCTATTTTCAGTATAAATTTATCCAAAATTCGAGATGGGAAAGCCGGGAACACTACCCGATCTGGTCTTAAGTCGCAACAATCGATGGGTAGGGCT
>NZ_JACJUP010000278.1:0-6570 GCF_014748295.1 Planktothrix sp. FACHB-1355
CTCAAAAAGGGGGTTGACGAGATCTCCTCCTTCCCTTAGCTTGAGAGTCCTTGGCGACTTTACACAGCCCCTTTCATCCGTATTTTACCCGGTTGATATCCTCTATTTAGGTTCGATCGACAGTCCGATCGCATAGAATGTGCGGGAGTACGATCGCAAACTCAGTTCCCTCTCCCAGTTCGGAAATCACCTCAATTTTCCCCTTGTGCTTTTTATCAAAAAAATTGGTATCCTCAAATACATCGTATTGAGGATACCAAAGCTATTCGCCAAAAGCGATCGCGATCTGGAGGCTTACTATCTCGGATTTTGGTTGATATATGTCAAGTTAGAATGTCGGTGGACGTGACCGTTTTCAGCAAAGCGTTCGGCCAATATTTTTTGATAGACTGCTAAATAACCGTCCGCCATCCTTTCCATACTGAAATTCTTGACTGCGTGTTCCCGACAAGTGTACCGATCGATCCCACCAACTCGATCGACAGCAGCGACAGTTTCTGCGATGTTGTTACAGATAAAACCAGTCTTGCCATCCACAATCACTTCTGGCACCGAACCCAGCGACATCGCAATCACCGGCGTACCTACCGCCATAGATTCAATCATCACTAATCCAAACGGTTCCCGCCAAGTAATCGGGAACAACGTTGCCACCGCACCACCCATCAAGGCGCACTTTTGGGGGTGATTCGCTTCGCCTAAAAATTGAATCTGTTTGCCGTCAATGTGCGGTTTGACTTCCTGTTCGTAATATTCCACATCAACAAAATCTACTTTTCCAGCCATCTTCAAATTCCAACCAGAACGTTTGGCAATTTCGATCGCCAAATGCGTTCCTTTTTCAGGAGAAATTCTACCCAAAAAGGCAAGGTAAGGGGGTTCTTCCGGCTGTTGATGAAACTCGTAAATACTCGTGTTAATACCGTTGTAGACCGTACCAACATAGTTTAAATTTAGCCTTGGCTCTCGCTGCGAATTGGAGATGCTAACATATGGTTGGCGGCGAGCATGAACAAAAAGCTTCTCGTTATCGGGGGTAAAAATCCCATGCAGCGTGTGAATTGTAGGCGTTTTTACTAACTTAGTGTATAGCAGGGTGGCGCAACCCATATGAGAATGAAGAATGTCAAACTCGCCCGCTCGTTCGTACACACTGCTCAGATGCAGCATTTCGTAAATATTGTATTCCTTGATACTGGGATCTAAACGCAAGGCGCGTGGGTGAATGGATTCTAATTTGGCAGAAGTGATCGAATCACCAGAAGCAAACAAAGTAACTTCATGTCCGCGTCGTACTAATTCTTCGCACAACAAGCTGACAATCAGTTCCGTACCGCCATAAGTTTGAGGGGGCACTCTTTCCCATAAAGGGGCAATCTGAGCAATCCGCATTTCAATCTCCCTTATGAAAAAGTCAAAAGTCAAAAGTCAAAAGTCAAAAGAAAAAAAACGAGCTACCCACTAATAAAATAGAGGAGATCGTCTGCAAATATCATCTACCAATGGTTATAAGTAAAAAGAGGTAAGTAATGTTGAAATCGCTTGTTTGTAAGCAGCGCAGTTAAGATATTTAATTTAATTTTAATTGGAGATTGGGTTGTTTAAGTTCAACCCAACCTACTACAGGAGGGGAAATTTACTATCTAGTACCCAGCGGTTTGTAAGCTGGTAAATTTATACGAACTGGCTTGGTGTGCCAAATATCTTGGCAGTAATCTCGAATGGTGCGATCGGATGAAAATTTGCCCATCCGAGCGACATTGAAAATTGACATCCGAGTCCAATTAGCGCGATCGCGATAAGCTTGGCTGACTTTTTCCTGGCACTCAATATAAGACTGGTAATCAGCCATAAGCATATATTCATCTCCGATCAGGAGAGATTCTACAATCGGCGCGAACAACTTGGGATTTTCCGGGGAAAAGTAACCGGAAGCAATGCGATCGATCGTTTCCCGCAACTCGGAATTGGAATTGTAGTAATTCCACGGGTTGTATCCTTTACTTTTCATGGCGAACACTTGTTCGGCTGTTAAACCGAATAAGAAGAAATTTTCCGCTCCCACTTCTTCGCGGATTTCGATATTAGCACCATCCAAAGTGCCGATCGTTAGCGCACCGTTCATGGCAAATTTCATATTACCGGTTCCGGAAGCTTCTTTGCCGGCAGTAGAAATTTGCTCGGAAAGATCGGCAGATGGATAAACCCGCTGACCTAAAGATACAGAGAAATTTGCTAGGAAGACAACTTTGATGCGATCGCGCACATCCGGGTCTTTGTTGACAACTTTCGCCACCGAGTTAATTAACTTGATAATCAGTTTGGCAATGTAGTAACCCGGTGCCGCTTTGCCTGCAAAAATAAAAGTTCGCGGCAAAATTTCGACTTGCGGATTCCTCTTGATGCAGTTGTACAGCGTGATGATGTACAGCACGTTCAACAACTGACGTTTGTACTCGTGAATGCGCTTCACTTGAATATCAAACAAAGAATGGGGATTCACCTCAATATTGTTGTAGAGGGAAATGTAATCTGCCAGTTCTTTCTTATTTTGATACTTGATGGCAGAGAAGCGATCGCCAAACTCCGGATCGTCAACAAACCCCTCTAGCTGCCTTAACTCCTCCAGATGCGTCACCCAATTATTGCCAATCTTTTCCGCAATCAATTCAGACAGCTTCGGATTGCTCAACAAAACCCATCGGCGCGGCGTCACCCCGTTAGTTTTGTTATTAAACTTTTCCGGCCACAATTGATAGAAATCCTTCAGCACTTTCTGCTGCATCAAATCCGTGTGCAGCGCCGCCACCCCATTGATAGAATGGCTACCCACACAAGCTAAATGGGCCATACGGACATATTTCTCCGCGCCTTCCTCGATCAGCGACATTCGCCTCAGCCGTGCATCGTCGCGAGGATATTTAGCACGCACCTCATTGAGGAAACGGCGATTAATTTCATAGATAATTTCCAAATGACGCGGCAACAAACGTTCAAACAAACTCACAGGCCAGCGCTCCAAAGCTTCTGGCAGCAACGTATGATTGGTGTAACCGAAAGTATTTTTGGTAATGTGCCAAGCTTTGTCCCACTCAAAATCGTGTTCGTCGATCAACAGGCGCATCAATTCGGCAACGGCAATTGATGGGTGAGTGTCGTTGAGTTGGATAGCTGCTTTCTCGTGGAAGTTATCCAAATTCGGGTGAATTCGTCTATGAATAGTGATGATATCTTGTAGAGAACAGCTGACGAAGAAATACTGTTGCTCTAGTCGCAGTTGCTTACCTTGAGATGTGTTGTCGTTGGGATAAAGTACTTTGGAAATATTTTCAGAGAAAATTTTATCAGTTACAGAACCGACATAGTTGCCGCTATCGAAAACTTGGAAGTTAAAGTCTTCGCTAGCGCTGGCACTCCAAAGGCGCAGGGTATTGGCTGTATTGTTGTTATATCCCGCCACTGGGGTATCGTAGGGCGTACCCAAGACTTTCCGTTCTGCAATCCAACGCACGCGATAATTCCCTTTATCGTCGGAGTAAGCTTCTGTATGTCCGCCGAACTTGACTTCAACGGTTAATTCTGGGCGTCGGATTTCCCAGGGGTTGCCGAAACGCAGCCATTTGTCGGGATGTTCGACTTGCGCCCCATCTTTTATCCATTGATCGAAGATACCGAATTCGTAGCGAATGCCGTAGCCAACCGCTGGGATTTCTAAGGTGGCGAGGGAGTCGAGAAAACAAGCCGCCAAACGCCCCAAACCGCCATTACCGAGTCCGGGTTCCGCTTCCATCAAGCGCAGGTCGTTAATGTCGAGTCCCGACTCTTTGATGGCTTCGGTGGCGCGTTCGTACAAACCCAAGTTGAGCAGATTGTTCGCTAACTGGCGACCCATCAAAAATTCTGCCGAGAGGTAAAATACCGCCTTGGTTTCCGTCTTCATGTATGTTCTGACCGTGTTAATCCAGCGATGCAGCAGGCGATCGCGCACGGTGTATGCCAAAGCCGTATAATAATCGTGAGGTGTCGCCCAGGATTCATCTTTTCCCAGCAGGTAATACAGGTTATCTGCAAAAGCCCGTTTCAGGGTGTCTACAGTCATACCGGTGCGATCGTCCTCCACCTGGATTTCAATGGCGGGGGTCGGGGTTATGGGTGTGTTTACTTCCTCGGTCTGTTCTTCAGTTTGCATTTGCGAGAAATCGCTTTGAGTCATCCTGCGTCTCCAAGTGTGCGTAATTGTTCTGCCTGTTTTTATGGGAATTTTTTTAGGGTGGAAAAACCGCTCTGCGATACCGGGAATTCCGGAACAGGGAACAAAGCGATCGATGTGGGGCGATCGCCTAGTTAAATGAGGAATAACCGCAAAGAAATTTTCCCTACAAATTTAAAATACATGACGGCAAGCAGCTTGTTGCGATAATGTTAATTTATATTAAAAGGAAGATAAAATTGTTAAGAAAAGTGCCTATAAAGTAGAAGTGTTTTAAGCTACAAAAAACTAACTTAATATTTGTTATTGTTAAGACAACCTTTGTTCTCCTCCTGAGTTTATGGTCGCTCGCCCCCCCGTAAATCACAGAAAAATAGTCAAGGAACGACGAGATTATAACGCTTGGGTTGCTAATGAAACCATCGAAGATTACTCGCTGCGCTACGCTCCGCAATCGTTTCGGAAGTGGTCGGAATTTTTGGTAGCCAACACGGCACTAGGAGGGATTTCCTTTCTGGCCTTAGAAGCGATAGGCGGCTCGCTGATAATCAATTACGGTTTTGGTAACTCATTCTGGGCTATTTTGGTTGTCAGCACCATAATATTCCTTACAGGAATACCGATCGCATACTACGCGGCCAAATACAATATAGATATCGATTTGCTGACAAGAGGGGCTGGGTTTGGCTATATTGGCTCGACGATTACTTCATTAATTTATGCTTCCTTTACTTTTATTTTTTTTGCCCTAGAAGCCGCAATTATGGCGCAAGCATTGCAACTATATTTTCATTTGCCTTTAGCAATTGGATATATAGTTTCCTCTCTAGTAATTATCCCTTTTGTTTTTTATGGAGTAACCTTAATCAATCGGTTGCAGCTATGGACACAACCGATCTGGCTATGCTTAATGATATTGCCCTATATTTTTGTCCTTTACAAAGAACCGGATGCCTTTAGCAATTGGCTGAACTTTGCGGGGAATTCGCCTAGCAAAGCGGCGTTCGATCCCTTATTATTTGGCACGGCTGCAACGGTATCTTTTTCGTTAATTGCTCAAATAGGGGAACAGGTAGACTACCTGAGATTTCTGCCCGATCGCCAAGAAAATAATCGCTTTCGGTGGTGGCTGGCACTAATTTTAGCAGGGCCGGGCTGGATTATTTTAGGAGGTGCAAAGCAGTTAGGAGGAGCTTTCCTAGCGTCTTTGGCAATTAGTCGCGGGCTACCGCCATACATTGCTAAAGAACCCATCCATATGTACATGGCAGGATTTGCAGATATCTTTTCTCGTCCGGAGGTAATTTTAGGTTTTGCTACCTTGTTTGTAGTTATCTCCCAAATCAAAATAAACGTCACCAATGCCTATGGCGGTTCTCTAGCTTGGTCAAACTTTTTCTCCCGATTAACTCACTGTCATCCGGGAAGGGTAGTTTGGTTGGTATTCAATGTCGCGATCGCTTTACTTTTAATGGAAATGGGAGTATTTGATACCTTAGAAGCCATATTGGGGTTGTATTCTAATGTAGCGATCGCTTGGGTGGGTGCTGTAGTTGCCGATCTCGTTATCAATAAACCATTAGGATTAAGTCCGTCTTACATCGAATTCAAACGAGCCTATCTGTACAACTTCAATCCAGTTGGATTTGGCTCGATGGCGATCGCGTCAGCCGTGGCTATCGCTGCTTTTGTTGGTGTTTTTGGCATTTATGCCCAAGCTTATTCTCCCTTCATTTCTTTGAGTTTGGCTTTTGTTCTCTCTCCTGCGATCGCTTTCATCACTAAAGGTAAATACTACATTGCCAGAAAAGACGATCGTTGCCACATTTCCATTTCCGATTCTCTCATAACTTGCTGTATTTGCGAACAAAAATACTCGCTCGCCGATACCGCTTATTGTCCGGTTTATGACGGCTCGATTTGTTCCTTATGTTGCAGCTTGGATGCTCGATGTCACGATATCTGCAAGACCTCTAATAACCCCATAAAAGATTTTATAGAACCTCTAAAAAAAGTTGTTTTAACAAATAGAATATCTCCTAAAATTGGCGTAAGAATTGTAAAATTTTTTCAACTATTTTTATTAATAGCTGGTATAATAGGTGCTATTTTTGCCTTGGTTTACTCCTTGGTAAGATGGGAAATTACAGATAGCGCCCAATTAAATTATACTCAAATATCTGAAATACTAATATCCTTGTATGTACCGCTGTTATTATTAACAGGAATTGCTGCTTGGTGGTTAGTTTTAAGTGAAGAAAGTCGGGAATTAGCTGAAAATGAACTCGAAAAACAAAATCGATTACTTCAACAAGAGATATCCGAAAGGCAACAAGTCGAAGTCGCATTACAAAAACTTA
>NZ_JACJUP010000279.1:0-6556 GCF_014748295.1 Planktothrix sp. FACHB-1355
AAGTAAGTTTTATCAGTTTTTGTGTATGCCGCCTCAGACGGACTATCAAAAGCTTCTAACATACCAAAAGTTGTATTTGTACAAACACGACCTACAGATGCCCCTACCAAAATCATTCTACTTTTTTAGTGTAAAAGGAAAAAGTAAAAAAGTCGAGAATATCGGAAATTATCAAAGAATATTTGCCAAAATATTATTTAACAGTAGGGTGTTTTAGGCACGGGCGAGAAATTGAGTATGGCAACCAATAATTAAATTGCCGTGCCTAACGCACCATCCGTAAAATTGGTAACAAAAACTAAGATTTTATCCGATCGACCCGCAAGAACCGACAGCTTATTCTGCGATCGCATCCGTTAACCGCATCCCCGCAAGGGGACTGAAACTTCTCCAGATCCTCCTCATCGGCGGAATCGATAAGAACTTTCAATTAACCGCATCCCCGCAAGGGGACTGAAACCGCAAAATCATCATTTTGAACATACCAAAAGCTGCTCTTTCAATTAACCGCATCCCCGCAAGGGGACTAAAACTTTTTTGCTACCATCAAACGGTGATATGGTGTCCGTAGCGTCGCTAGAACGCCAGTCCAGTAAAAAAAATTGACAGAAAGAACGAAATATGTATTATGTAGGGGCGAAGCATTCGGGCGACGATTCATAACTCAAATTCAAGATTTTTCTGTCCGAATGCTTCGCCCTGCCGAGGTCTCTATCTGCTTTTCACTTTTGACTTTTGATTTTTGACTTGGCATTAATTGTGTCAAACTCAATATGTTTCCTATAAAAATCCCTCACACAAATGCCTACAACATTACAACCTACTACCCTCCCCCAATTACCCGAAATAATTGACGGATTGCCCAACATATGCGGGTGGGAAAAAGAAATTCAGTCAGTAACTCAACAAAACGAACCAGTATTTTTACCCACAACAAACATCAAGTTAAGTGAAGTGCAAGCAGCCTTTGCCATAGCCCTGCATATGCACCAGCCTACCATACCCGCCGGACATAACGGCCAACTCATCTCCAACCTGCAATATATGTTTGAACATCCCCAGTCAGGAGACAACCACAACGCCGCGCCATTTGCCAATTGTTATAGCCGTATGGCAGATTTTATCCCCGAACTTGTCGCCAACGGTTGCAATCCTCGCGTCATGTTAGATTACTCCGGCAATTTGTTGTGGGGATTGCGACAAATGGGACACGGCGATATCCTAGAAAATCTCAAACGCATCACCATTGACCCCACTTATCAGCCTTATGTGGAATGGCTTGGAACAATGTGGAGTCACGCAGTAGTTCCCTCCACTCCCATACCGGATCTCAAACTGCACATCCAAGCTTGGCAACATCATTTTGCCGCCATTTTTGGTTGGTCAGCACTATCTCGCGTCAAGGGATTTTCGCCGCCAGAAATGCACTTACCCAATCATCCCGATACTTTATTTGAATTTGTCAAAGCGCTGAAAGAATGCGGCTATCGCTGGCTATTAGTGCAAGAACATTCTGTGGAAACTCTCACCGGACAATCGCTGGGATACAAACATCTGCCTCACCGTTTAATTGCCCGCAATTCTCACGGCGAAGTTGTCAGTATCACCGCTTTAATCAAAACCCAAGGTTCGGATACGAAACTGGTAGCGCAAATGCAGCCTTATTACGAGGCAAAAACCTTATCTCGACAAATGTTAGGTGAAGTTTCCGTACCGCCAATAGTCAGCCAAATTGGGGATGGCGAAAATGGCGGCGTGATGATGAACGAATTTCCCGGTGCTTTCTTCCGCGCTAGTTACGAAATAGCGCAAAATAACGGCGGCAAATCGGGCGTTGTAGCGATGACTGGTACAGAGTATTTGGAATTAATTGAAGCTGCCGGTTGCCATGAAGATAATTATCCCACTTGTCAGCCGATCGGTCAACATTTAATTTGGCAAAAAGTTTCGCCAGAAAACTCTACCCCGGATGCAGTAACTAATGCCATTGCCGAGTTGCAGCAAACTCACCATAACTTTCACATGGATGGTGCTTCCTGGACAAATCACATCAGTTGGGTGAAAGGATACGAAAATGTTTTGACTCCCATGAATCAACTCAGCGCTTTTTTCCACAAAAAGGTTGATTCTTTGCCTGAAAACATTACCAAAGAATCGCGCTATCGCGAAGCATTGCTGTACAACTTTTTGCTGCAAACGAGTTGTTTTCGTTACTGGGGTCAAGGAGTTTGGACAGATTATGCGCGGGAAATTTTCCGACGCGGTGAAACGATCCTCGCAAATTGGTAGGGTGGGCATGACCCACCAATTGTTTTGATGGTAGGTAATATGGGATAATATGCCTGTTGCATCACCTTTATCCTATTCATGGTTGAGTCAGAAATCGAAAAGCGATCGCCCCTCAGACAATTCGTGATAATCTTGTTATCGTTGCTGTTAGTTACTATCCTGTGGCTGGGAGCAACGGTAGCATTTCCAGGAGCCATAACCTTGTTTGCAGGCAAAAGACCCACTAACCTCGGCGTACAAGCAGGCAAACTAGCGCCTTGTCCGAGTTCTCCCAACTGCGTCAGCAGCCAAAGTCAGGATGCCGGACACAAAATTGAGCCTATTACTTACAATTCTACTCCTGCTGAGGCAATGGCTCAACTCAAAAAAGTAATTGAGTCCCAAAAAAGAACTAAAATTATTATCGAAACACCCAATTATCTCTATGCAGAATTCACCAGCAGACTGATGGGTTTTGTTGATGATGTAGAATTTTTTCTCGACGAAGGACAAAAGGTGATTCATGTGCGATCGGCTTCCCGTCTGGGAGAATCAGATTTAGGAGTAAATCGCAACCGCATCGAAACCATCAGAAACAAATTCAATGAGGGCGTCGGGCGTCAGGGCTAGGGATTTTTGTTGTCTTCAGATCTCAAAGTAGGTTGGGTTGAGGTAACGAAACCCAACGCAGAAATAGAATTTGTTGGGTTTCCCTGTCGCTCAACCCAACCTACAATCTTGTTCGCCGACGCCCCAGCAAAATTAAATCGCGCAAATCATCAAAAGGTACTAAATGTCAACAGAATCGCAAACCCAAAAAGTAGTAATTGTCGGTGCGGGTTGGGCGGGTTTGGGCGCAACTTACCACTTAGCAAAACAAGGCTACGACGTAACCCTTTTAGAAGCCGGTTCCTATCCCGGTGGCTTGGTTGCAGGCTGGAAAACTGCCGCAGGGCGTTCTGTCGAAGCAGGCATTCACGGCTTCTGGTATCCCTATAGAAATATCTTTTCTCTAGTTAACGAATTAGAACTTAATCCCTTCACAACTTGGACTCGTTCTTCTCAATATTCTCCCGCCGGATTGGAAGTAGAATCCCCCATTTTTCAGGATGAACCCTTACTGCCCACACCGCTGGGAACTTTTCTTTATCCTAAGTTTAGACGACTGCCATTAATCGATCGCCTTTCAGCCTTACCCCTACTCTACGCATTAATCGATTTTGATAATTCCGATGCAGCTTGGCAACGTTACGATGGAGTCACTGCCCGCGAATTATTCAAACAATTTGGAGTTTCTGCAAGGCTGTACCGCGATTCTTTTGAGCCGATGCTATTAGTAGGATTGTTCGCCCCAGGCGAGCAATGTTCCGCAGCAGCAGCCTTGGGTATGCTGTACTATTTTATCCTCGCTCATCAACCCAATTTCGATGTAGTTTGGTGTCGGGGAACAGTCGGAGAAAAAATCTTTCGCCCTTGGGTGGAACGCATCGAACAAGCTGGCGGAAAAGTAGTTACCCAGCAACGGGTTAGCGATTTAATTATTGATAATAATAGAGCGACGGGCGTTGTCTGCGGCGATCGAGTTTTTGATGCAGATGCGGTTATCTTTGCGGTTGGGATAACCGGTATGCAAAAAATTGTCAGCGGTAGCCCTAGTCTGCAAAGTCGCCAGGAATTTCGGGACGCGATGAATTTAGGCGCGATCGACGTTTTGGCGACGCGGTTGTGGTTCGATCGCAAAATCGATATCCCCCTGCCTTCCAATGCCTGCTTTGGCTTCAATCCTACCACAGGTTGGACATTTTTTGACCTCAACGCCCTGCACGATGAGTATCGCAACGAACCCGGAACAGTTATCGAAGCAGATTTCTATCACGCCAACCAATTTCTACCTCTCAGGGATGAGGAAATTGTGCAGATAGTGCAGCGCGATTTAGCAACCTGTATCCCCGCTTTTGGCGAAGCAAAAGTAATCGACAGTAGCGCGATTCGTTTGCCACGGGCAGTCACTCATTTTTATCCAGGTAGCTATCAATATATGTTACCAGCAGTAACCAGTTTCGATAACATTTTTATGAGTGGTGATTGGATTGTTAACCGTCACGGTTCCTGGTCGCAGGAAAAGGCTTATGTGACTGGTTTAGAAGCTGCGAATTTAGTAGTCGATCGCTTTAAACGTGGCAATAAGGCGACGATTTTGCCTGTGGAAGCAGATGAACCGCATATCCAAATTGCGCGGACAATCAATCAGTGGGGACGCGATTTGGTAAAAAGCGTCTTGCCAGATTTTTGGTTGCCTTGAACCTCGGTTGTTATCTGGGTGCAATATCCCTTCTCCGATCTATCGACTGTAATTCTTGAAGCTCTTCAGAAACTTGAATTTTTGGCATGGGCTCCAGTGGAGTAATTACTGGAGCGTAGCGACAATAGCACACAACAATTGCTTCAAACTCACTCATAGTTTCTGGGGCATATTTTTCAACTCTGGTTACTTCCCAATCGCCGATCCGAGTGTGAGTGCTAGCATTTGGGAACTGTCGATCGAAAAATTGTTCGACTCGATGGAATTCCCTCAATCTGTAGCCAGGAGAGGGTAAGGGACGATCGGATGAATCGAAATGTTCGGCAAGAATGTCGGTGATAGCTCCAGTGTGCGCTAGTAGCCTGTTTTCGGCTCCCTCCTCTTCATTCCATTCCGCTCTAAAAATAATATACTTTCTACTCATCTTTCCATCCCCTCTGTGTAATTAGGAAATTCGGTTTTTCCCTCGAATACGCAATCGTATTTAAGAGTTTTGTCTCCTGTTAATTCTATTCGCAGTAACTTCCATCCATATCTCCTTTCCATTTCGTAGCACCTCTTGCGTTCGGTTACTGCGTGCTGGGAGATAATTTATTCTGAAATAGATTCAGAATTTTCGCTGTTCATTATTAAATGGGTCGTAAGTCAGATAGCACCGAAAACTTTGACTGTTGTGGCTTGCGCTAAAGAATGTTTATGGCCGCTTAGCGTTAATTTTTATTGTTTTCCTTCTGGAACGCCTGTTGCACCAGTTGCGGCTCAATTTTCTCTAGCCATTCCTCAACCAGTTCTGATACAACGCTGCTAACGTCACGGCCTTGCATAGCGCAAGCCGCCTTTAGTCTGCGTTTCAAACTTTCTTCGATCGACAGGTTTATAGGAGATTTAGACATAAATCCATTCTATGCCCACATCTACCCATACAAATTTTGGCCTCCCTGCGCTTATACGCATAAGCGTATATGCGTATAATTGTAGCATTGAGCGAATCCTACGGAAATCCGATCGTCCTCTATTGGGTAATGCCCACTCTACGGGGGTGCGATCGCGCCCGTAAAATAATCTTGAGTTACTCTACCCAAACCATGACTGCTCACCTCACTGTCGAACAAGCCCAAACAATCCTCAAGCAATTTAGCTGCATCGAAACTAAGCCGATCGAGTCGGAACAAGAAAAAGCTTTACTCCGTCAAGCGCTACTGACGATCGCCAAGTTGTCCGATTACCTCAATTTAGGTATTTGTGCCGATACGGCGGAGCAAGGGTTTGCAGCCCTAAAAACCTATTTAGAGGGCTTGGGCTATAAAATTCGTCTCGACACCAGCAAAACCCCTTCCCTAGAAAGCCCAGTTTACATAAAATTTAACACTCACAAGCAATCCCACTATCTCGATTCCTACACAGGAATTTATCGCGGTGTGCTGGTGTCCTGCCAATCTTCAGAAAATGACTCTATCAGCGGAACTTATGGTCATTTACCGTTAGACTTATTCCTAAAGAGCTAATTTTAGAGCCTAGAGATTTTTGTGATCGAAATCACCCATTAGGACGAGTTAAATCACCCTGACAGGGGAGTTTTTAAACGATATTTTTCTCATAGGTTGGGAGAAGAAAATTTTTAAGACTCGAAGGCAAGGCAATCTACTATGCAGACAAAATTAGTCAACTTTTTACAAGAAGAATTAGCGATCCCGGCATCCTCGATCGCCCTAGCCATACGGCGCAGCGAAGAGTGCCCAAACCACATTCCCATGATTTTGTGGCAATACGGGCTGGTGACTTTGGCACAGTTAGACAGAATTTTTGATTGGTTAGAAACAGCTTAGCAGCAGCGTTAGGCAGATGATTTCTATCTTTGCACCGTTGTGAAGAAATAATAACCACTCTGTTTTTCCTCTGTACTGTTTTATGACTACTATGAAGAAACCGGGTTTCTGTAAACTTTTCCACAGAAACCCGGTTAATCATTTTTAAGCTCTTACTTAC
>NZ_JACJUP010000028.1:0-16525 GCF_014748295.1 Planktothrix sp. FACHB-1355
ACTCAGAGCTTCAGGTACTCAAAGCAATAGTAGAGTTAGAAAATCCCAACGCAGAAATTAAAAAAATCGCCGAATCCTACATAACCATGCCAGAATTGTTAATTGATGCCATCAACGAACGCGCTATAGCTACAATTGGCGATATAATTATCGAACAAGGATCGCTTTTTCCTGTAATTCCCGAAACCGAGTATTTGGCAAATATTAGGGTGATTCTCAAACCCAAGGAATAAACAATTAGTAAGGTGGGTTAGGTGCAAACCGTAACCCACCATTCAAACAAATTGGCGGTGCGTTACACTATCTTTAACGCACCCTACAACTAGCACCTAATCTAAAACATATGGCAAAATTGAAAATTCCCAAACGAGTTTCCACTACCTTACTCAGTTCCTTAAGTGCGGGAGTCGTCCCTAGAATTGGACTCGAACATATTGCTGTCGGTCGCGAAAAAGAAATGGCAGCACTATTACAAGACCTAGAAAACATAGCCGCTGGCGGTGCAGCATTTCGCTTCGTTGTCGGACGCTACGGTTCCGGCAAAAGTTTTCTGCTGCAACTGATTCGCAATCACGCAATGGAACAGGGTTTTGTAGTAGCTGATGTTGACTTATCCCCAGAACGCCGACTAGCAGCAACAGACGGTCAAGGCGTAGCCAGCTATCGGGAATTAATGCGAAACATCGCCACCAAAACTCATCCCAACGGCGGTGCTTTAGGATTAATTTTAGAAAAATGGATTAGCAGCATTCAAACTAAAGTTGCCGAAACTAGCGGAATGCGACCAAACGATACCGGCTTCGATGACCAAGTGGAATCGACAATTTTGGCAGCAGTAAAAAATATTGAAGGTTTAGTTCACGGATTTGACTTTGCCACAGTTGTGAGTAACTATTGGCGCGGCTACCGATTGGATGACAAAGATAAAAAAGACGCCGCACTGCGTTGGCTGCGCGGGGAATTCGCCACCAAAACAGAAGCCAAAGCGGCGCTGGGAGTGCGGGTAATTATTGACGACGATACCTGGTACGATTACGTCAAACTGGTTGCCAAATTTGCTGCCGATATTGGCTACAAAGGACTGTTGATGCTAATTGATGAAGCCGTGCATTTATGGAAGATAAGCAATGCAGTTTCGCGACAGAATAACTACGACAAACTACTGGCAATGTTTAACGACACCATGCAGGGGAGAGCGGAACACCTTGGTATTATTGTAGGTGGAACGCCTAAGTTTTTGGAAGATCCAAAACGAGGACTTTTCAACGATCCCGCATGGACTAGACGCACAGCCAAAAGCCGTTTTGTGAAAGCGGGTTTGCAGGATAATTCTGGCCCGGTTATACAATTGGAAACTTTAACTCAGCCAGAAATATTGCAGCTTTTGCAACGTTTGGCTGATGTTCACGCCACTCACTACGGTAGCGAAAAGAAACTGACAAACCGGGAATTTGATGAATTTTTGCAAGAAGTGATTAGTCGCTTGGGTGCGAATGCCTTGCTAACGCCGGGAGAAATTGTGCGAGATTTTTTGAGTGTTTTGAATATCCTGCAACAGAATTCAGAAATGTCTTTCGAGCAAATAATTCACGGTACTGGTTTGCAGCTTTCCTCGGCTGTAAAAAAATCTAATGGGGATGAAGATGGCGAAGTTGCTGAGTTTACTTTGTGATATTAATTTTACCTGTAGGGTGCTTTCCCTGGCACCCTAGCGTAGAGTTTGGCAAAAGTGGTAGAGGTGCAGCGCCGCGTGGACATCAACCAGCAAAAAGAACAGTTCAGTAATGCTTATTTACAGGCTGTGGCATCAGTAGCAGGCTATTCTCTCTACAAGCCAGCGGTAGACGATGATAGCGTAGACTGGGGGATTGCTGCTAGGGGTGGAACAGGACGTATTCGATCGCCTCGGCTAGAATTGCAGTTAAAATCTACTTCAAGGGATGTTCTCGACGACAGCTATGTTAGATACCCTCTCAAGCTGAAAAACTACGATGAATTGAGAATGGATAACTTTGCCATTCCGCGAATCTTAGTTGTAGTTTTACTCCCCGAAAATTTAGCTGACTGGATACAACAGTCCGAACAAGAACTTTGTATAAGGTATTGCGCGTATTGGCTGTCACTCCGAGGAATGCCTCAGACACAAAACACGGCAACGGTGACAGTTTCCTTACCCAGAAGTAACCTATTTACAGTCTCAGCCCTTCAGTCCTTAATGCAACTTATTAGTCAAGGAAGTCAACCATGAAAGTAACAGTACGAGATAGCGAAACTCTTAAAACTATAGAACCCAGCCAATTGGCTGCTTACTTGCAAACCCACGGCTGGTATGAAGATGGCTCGTTTTTGGATAATGCTACTATTTGGCTTTATAAAAAGGATGATGTAGATGAATTTGAAATTTTGTTACCTAATCTGAAAAGTTTGGGAGATTATGCAGCTCGTATGAGTGATGCTCTTTCAACGCTAGAGGTAGTAGAAAAGCGTTCTCAACTTGATATTTTAAGCGATTTGCTCACCAGCGCTTCCAATATAGAAATTCAGGGAATGGTAATTGAAATAGAAGAATTTAATTCTACTGGGATTGTCACCCTGATGGGAGTTGTTGTGGGAAAACTCCGCAGAATCAATGTTGAGCTAAGGCAACCAGAATACAACCTAGCAATTAAAGCTTATGAGCAGCGTTTGCCAGTTATATGCACTGGTGATTTGATTAAAAAAGATAGCTTTTTTGTACTGAATAATCCACGTAATTTCGCGATTTTAAACGCAGCGATACGTTGAAAAATCTACGCAGGATGTCTTTCATTCCTGGTTTCACGGTGCGAGTTTGCACCTTTTATTGGCCAAAATAACCTCGAAATATAGTAACATCAAATTGAAACAATGAAAGTCAATAAATTTAAGCATTATTGTTTCATACATGATGGTATAATGGGGAAAGTATTTCTGAGAGTTAAAAATGATGAATGATTTTTCAGAAAACTTAATTTGTCGCTACACCTTCAACGCCCAACATCTCATAGAATCCCATCCACCAAAGCTACATAACAACAACAAAAAGATTGTTTACCAAATCGCCTGCCCTCCCGGTTCTGTACACAATGGTGAGTTGGTATTCTCACGATGGCGTGCAATGCCATTATCGCCAGTTTCTCTTTTCCCAAACTATGAAACAGAGTTTGAGGAGCAAAAGGGTCACTTTAATTACGAGCCATCAAATCACAACAGTAACCAAGTTGAGTGGTATCTTAATTTCGCCCATTCCGATCTTTTTTGTGCATACGGGGGAGGATTATTTGCTCAGGATGAGATGCAAGTTGCCGAACATCCTGCTCTAGGTTCGCTTCGAGAGGCTTTGCTAAGTGCCAAGATCGAACCACTAACTGTAGAGAATGGAGAACCAACACCTGTCGTGATTCGCGGTGTTGAACGGCGGTGTGCGATCGCAACTAATGCAGATGCAGAACATGGACGACCTTTTGGACTTTATGGTAATAACTTTGCACGAGCTACAGCTGATGCGATAAGACTAGCAACAAAACCGATCGATCCACCTACCATAACTAATATTATTGCGATGGAAGCTCCTCCAGGAGGTTATGGCTATTACAGTTATGAAGATATTGAGTATGTGCTGACAACGGCATTCACTGGATTTTCAGCAGCCAGAATTGAATCTCACTTAGAACGTCAAGAGCCAATTGTTATTATTCACACTGGTTTTTGGGGATGTGGAGCTTATGGAGGTAATCGAGTCTTAATGGCTCTTTTGCAACTCCTCGCTGCTCGTCTTGCACAGATAAATCGTTTGGTATTCCATACAGGCGATACTACAGGATCGCAAGCTTTGGCAACTGCTCGACAAATTCTCGATCGGGATTTAGCAATTGGTGACTCCAGTATTCAAGTATCTGACTTGCTGACTGAGATTTATGCCATGAAATTTCAGTGGGGCGTTAGCGATGGAAATTAGGAGCGCAAAGCTGGAAAACACGCCGAGATTATTGAACTATTAAAACAAGCGGGTGCTACTAAGTCGTGAGCTTTCAGGTATTGTGGAATTTATAGGGGGAAATTTAGACGATCGCTCTTTTACCAAACTCAACCAAAAGTGCTTTAGCTAAGGTTATACCTTATTAATGTCTGCTTGTTCTCCATCAGGAACAGCACGAGGCAGTACAGATTTTTCATCATCTGGAATCGTTATCGGTACGCCTAAATACCTGCGTGCATTTTCTTCTGCTAGTTTGCGATCGCTTTCGCTGTCAAACTGACTTTCATCTAGCAAAGATGGGCTGCTTGCGGCTTCATCTTGAGTTGGCGGACGGCCATTTTTCCATTTGTAGTTAAAGTCCATAATTTAGTCAACCAAACAATTTACCATTTTTAAATTATAAAGTTCGATCGCGATCGGTACTTCTATTTTTTGGCATATTAAACAGTAGAGTACGCTTGTTATATTATGTCGATCGGCATACTCCTTTAGAATGGAAAATTTTGGTTATAGTCTCCGTTGAGTTCGCCAAATTAACCTCTAAGTTTCGTACTTGATAAACAAGCTCAATTTCTCGACTATTTCGTGGAAATAATATTAATCTCTAGTAATCGGTAAGCCCAGCCAGTCGCTGAGTTCTTGAGCTAACCACTCAATCTCTGGTGTAGTGAGAGGGAAAGCATTTTTAGTAGAAAGTTCGTACTTTTTCATCTCAGACCAAATTATCAAATATGGGTTACGCTCAAGGTTAAGATAAATGTCTTGTCTTCGCTCTATATGAGTAATATTTTGTCTTGAACTTGGGGACGGATTATAACGCCTAATTCCAAACAAATTGTAATGCAAAGAAATTTCCTGATGATCGATCGATAGCCGCATTTGGCCGAAGGTTGCCATCAATATATTCCAAATACCGGAGACTACTAAAGCTAATACAGCTAATACAAGTGAAATTAATCCTATCTTTAAAAATAAAGTTCCTGTTTCGATTATTAGCATAGCTATAGGTAGTAAAGCTAATCCAGCAATAAGTGGAAATACAATTATACTTGCTAATATACTTTGATTAAAAACTGAAAAAAAACCTGCTGGTAAAATAATAATTTCTAATAAATTAGCGGTTTTATTCAAAATAACTTTACTGCCAGGAGGCTTTTTAGTGATTACCCGATCGCTCTTTTTATGCGTAGCATTTTTCGTTTTATCTAAAGCTTGCAAAGCCTCTTGTGCAGAAGCCAAACGTTTACTTGAAATCGGTTCTGTCATCCATTTTAGCCAATCAGTCAAACCAAGGCTAATATTAGCTGCTCGTTCAAATTCAATTCGTAAATCTGTTTGAGGTAAATCGGTTGGATGTTGACCAGTTACCAGATAAATTAAAGTAGCTCCCACACTATAAAGGTCAGAAGCAGGAGTTGCCCTACCGCTAAATTGTTCCGGCGGCATATAACCGTAAGTTCCCACTACAGTCATAGTACCACCTCTTTTAGAGGCCAGAGTTTGCACCGAGCCAAAATCTACCAAATAAACCTGACCGACACTATTACCAGAGCGATTAGTTAATAAAATATTGCTAGGTTTAATATCGCGGTGAATTACTGGCGGCTGTCGCCCGTGCAGATAAGTTAAAATTTCTAAAATACCTTTAGCTAGTTGCTTAACTTCTACTTCGCTGAAGCTACGTCCCGCTCTCAGTTGTTCTTCTAGAGATTGTGCTTGAATATAACTTTGTACTAAAGCAAATCCTTTAATATTTGGTGAATCTATTTCAAAATAGTCTAGGTAGCGGGGAATTCCAGGGTGAGAGAGTGCTTTGAGAGTTTCGGCTTCTCTTTCAAACAACTTCAAATCATCCCAGCCAAAGTTATTATCAAATAACAATAATTTAACCACTGCTAATTCTCGCGTTTCGAGGTCGCGTGCTAGCAGGGTTCGTCGTCCCGCTTTTTTGCCCAGTTCCCGTTGCACTTGGTAGCGATCGCGCAGCGTTTCTTGTGGAATATCACCCAATCCCAGACCTGTCATTTGTCGCACTTCAGAGGTTTGTAATTTATTTAGCTAATACCTCTTTGCCTCTGCTACCGTAAGATTACTGAATCTAACAATAAATATGATACTCATCTATGATATTTAATTTATTATTATATCATTACATTAGGTTAAGTTTAATTGGTGAAATTCATATCGAATTTCATTTTAATAAACAAGGCAGAGCCTCGAAAATTTCGCTCCCAGGTAGAACCTGGGAGCGAGAAAAGGTGAGAAATAAGTAAATCCAGAATCTAAAATTTATGAGTCCTTTTTCCCGTCTAGCACCATTCATCCAAGAATACATCTACAACAACGGTTGGAGCGAATTAAGAGCAGTCCAAATCGAAGCCTGCCGAGTTATCTTTGAAACAGACGCTCACCTATTAATTGCCGCTGCAACAGCTTCCGGCAAAACCGAAGCAGCTTTTCTGCCAGTGGTGACATTATTGCACGAAAAACCCGCCACAAGCATCGGCGTTTTATACATTGGCCCGATTAAAGCGCTGATCAATGACCAATTCGATCGACTCAACGACCTTTTGAAAGAAGCAGATATTCCCGTTTGGGCTTGGCACGGTGATGTATTGCGAAGTCGCAAAGAAATGATGCTCAAAAATCCCCAAGGCGTTCTACAAATTACCCCCGAATCTTTAGAAAGTTTGCTGATTAACAAAAAACCTCCCGAACTGACTCGCCTGTTCAATGACTTGCGGTTTATCATCATTGATGAAATCCATGCCTTCATGGGATCTGAACGCGGTTGTCAGATTCTCTGTCAGTTAGCGCGGTTATCGAAATTTGTGAAAAACACGCCCCGCCGAATTGGTTTGTCAGCAACGCTTGGCGATTATTCGTCAGCTGAAGAATGGCTGCGTGCCGAAACTGAAAATCCAGTTATTACTGCTAATATTAACGATAGACAGCGTACAGTTCACTTGGCTTTAGAACATTTCTATACTCAGAAACCCTCCGAGAAACCCGGTTTCTCTAAGAAACCGGGTTTCTTTGAGGATTTCTACGAAAGTCCCCATTACAGATACATTTTCAACCTTACCAAATCTCGCAAATGTCTGATTTTTACTAACAATCGCGCCGAGACAGAATCGGTTATTTCTAATGTGCGTCAGATTGCCTACGCGGAAGGGTTGCCGGATATTTATCACGTCCATCACGGCAGCATTTCTGCCAAATTGCGCGAAGCTGCTGAGGAGGCAATGCGCGAAGCAAATACCCCGGCTGTCACGGCTGCCACAGTCACTTTAGAAATGGGAATAGACCTGGGTCAATTACAGCGAGTAATTCAGCTTAACGCACCTTTTTCAGTATCCAGCTTTTTGCAGAGATTGGGACGTACTGGCAGACGAGGTGACCCCGCCGATATGCGCTTTATTTGCACTGAAGAAGAACTATCCGATGAAGAATCGTTGCCAGAACAAATTCCCTGGCAATTGCTACAATGTATTGCCATTATTCAACTTTATTTAGAAGAAAGATGGATTGAACCGATCGAACCCACGCAGTATCCTTTGAGTTTGCTGTATCACCAAACGATGAGTATTTTAACAGCAGCGGGGGAACTTTCACCAGCTGCGCTTGCCGATCGCGTTTTGACTTTGCCCAGCTTTAGCGCTATTTCCAAAGATGATTTCCGACAATTCTTGCGTTACCTAATCGATATCGATCACATTGAGCAAACAGAACAAGGTGAGTTAATTGTAGGTTCAAGTGCGGAAAAAATTGTGCGTTCTTTCCATTTTTACGCTGTCTTTGCCGAACAGAAAGAGTACATCGTCAGGGATGACTCGATGGAAATTGGCAGCATCATTATGCCGCCGTCTGTGGGAGGGCAGTTTACTTTGGCGGGTCGGACTTGGGAAGTTTTGGATATTGAGCCAAAAGCAAAAACGCTTTGGGTAAAGCAAGTTGAGGGAATGGCGAGTATTGCTTGGCGCGGTAGCAGTAGCGCTAATATTCACACCCGCATTTTGCAAAGAATGCGACAGGTTCTGTTTGAGGATGTTGAGTATAGCTATTTGCAAACGGGTGCGAAGGAAAGACTAAAGGCGGTTCGTCAATTAGCTAGAAATGCGGCATTGAATAAAAGTAATATTTTATCGTTAGAAGGTAAGAGTTGCTGTATTTTTCCGTGGATGGGTACTGTGGCTTATCGCACGCTAGAAAGATTGCTAAATGTGTTTGGTCGGGAGTATTTAGATATGAGAAGTATTGGCGGTTCGCCACCTTATTTTTTAACCTTAAAAGTTGGGAAAAGCCGACCGGAAGATATTCGAGATGCTATTGTTGAGCTTTGTCAGCGGCAAATTAAGGCAGAAGATTTGGTAAATCCGCAAGAAGCGCTCAAATTACACAAGTATGACGAGTTTATTCCTCCGGATCTGCTAAGGCAAGCATTTGCCGTCGATTATCTGGATATGGAGGAACTAAGAAGTATTGCGATCGGTTGGTAGTCACGATCGAATGACTTCCGCGTAACGGCACTAGCCTCTTTCCTTTCTGTTGTTAAACTTGTAGGGTTTAAATAAGCGATCCCCGCCCCGCCATCAAGGGGAAGTAGGCGATCCCAGCCCACAGTCGTACAACCCGGACTTCGCAGATGCAGGGATTTCCATCCCATTGATATATCCGTATATCCCTGTGTTGTTCGCAGTTTCCTTGTTGAGCCTGCGAGCCGTAAATTCCAGACAGGGTTGCTGACTCTGGCTCAACTATCTAAAAAAACAGATGGATTTCTGTCGCCACGAGGCTCTATGAGAAAAAGTTCAGGTTTAAAGTCCCGTTACAATCTATCAAGGCAGAAGCAAGACAGACAACAAATTGCAACTGTTCTCAGTGTCGGGCTGTGTGTGGTGCTGGTTGCAGTACCCCTGTTAGAAGCAAGATACGGTCGGGGGCTAGCGCGAAGAACGATCGCGTGTCTGTTCTCCAAAAAAAGCCGCGAAACGACGGGATATCAAAGCGAAAAGAGGGTTTTCTCGCTGGCGCTGATGCAGCCGGAGAAACGGGTAGCTGAATTAGAAGCGATCGCCAACGGGGACGGCTCCCGCGAGGGTGCTAGAGCCCGTTATCTGCTGGCATCAGATCTGATCCAACAGCAGCAGGGACAAAAAGCGCTGGACTTGTTAGAAGGATTGGAGTGCGACTACTCTCTTCTGGGGGCGCAGGCGATCGCCAAACGCGCCCAAGCTTATCAAGTCATGGGCGATCGAGATAAAGCAACTGCCGAATGGGAGAATTTGCTCAAATACTATCCCGACACTCCCTTGATGCCAGAAGCTCTGGTGGGGCTGGGCAAGACGAAACGAAACGATTGGGACATAGCGATCGCCAAATACCCCAGCCATCCCCGTACCCTGGAAATGGCACGCTTGTGGCTCAAAGAGAAACCCAATCAGAGAGATTTGATGTTGTTGCTGGCAAAGTATGCCTCCGACACCCCAGGAATCAGCGAGGTGCTGGATAAGTTGCTCGCCCTACCTGGGATGGTAGACGGAAAACCGGTTGACCCCCTCAAGCCAGAAGACTGGGAAGCGATCGCTCAAGGCTACTGGAACGACAAAAAATACGGCCAAGCCAGCGCCGCTTATGCCAAAGCGCCCCCCACACCCCACAACGCCTACCTTGTCGCCAGGGGACTCCAGCTAGCCCAGAAGCAGAAAGACGCCAATCTCGCCTATAAAAAAATGGTGAGCGACTTCTCCAAAGCCAAAGAAACCGGCACCGCCCTAGTTGAGATCGGCAAAATAGAACCCTCGATAGAGGCGGTGCCTTATCTGGAGCGTGCGATCGAACAATTTCCCGACTCTGCCCCGGAAGCGCTGCTAGTAAAAGCCGAAGCTTTAGACAATCTCAATAATGCCCGCGCCGCAGCCGAAACTCGCCAATTATTGCTCACCAAGTATGCCAATTCCGATGCAGCTGCACAATATCGGTGGAAAATTGCCAAAGCCAAGGCAGATGCTGGAGATTACCAGGCGGCACTCCAATGGGCCGAGCCAATCCTCACCCAAAGCCCCAACAGCGAAAATGCTCGCGAGGCAGGTTTTTGGGCAGGCAAATGGGCCATGCGACTCGGACAGAAACAGCAAGCGAAAGCAATTTTTGAGCGGGTTGTGGCACAATACCCGCAATCTTACTATGCTTGGCGTTCTGCCACCTTCCTGGGTTGGGATGTGGGAAACTTTAATACCGTGAGGGAGATGACGCCTCAACTAGCGCTCCTCGCCGAACGCCCTTTACTGCCAACTGGCTCTGATTCATTGAAAGAACTATATCAGCTGGCGCAAGATCGAGATGCTTGGGCACTCTGGCAAGCGGAATTTAAAAACAGACTCAAACCAACGGTAGCCCAACAATTTACCGATGGTCTCCTGAAAATGGCAGCAGGGGATTATTTATCGGGAATTTCTGAAGTGGCGACGCTAGAAGACCGAGAAGAGCCAGCCGATATAGCTGAATTCAACTCTCTTAAGCAACAACCGATTTTCTGGTACGCTCTATATCCTTTTCCGTACCAAGAAATTATCGAAACTTGGACGAAAAAACGCGAGATCAATCCTTTGCTAGTGGTTAGCCTCATCCGCCAGGAATCCCGATTTATGCCGAATATTAAATCTTCTGCCGGTGCTGTTGGCTTAATGCAGGTGATACCGGGAGTTGCAGCTTCAGTAGCCAGAATAATCAACCTCAAGGAATATAACTTGGAAAATCCTGACGACAACGTTAATCTGGGCACATGGCTTTTGTTTGAAACTCACCAAAAATATACCAATAACTCTGCCTTCGCATTGGCTAGTTACAATGCCGGTTCGGGTAATGTATCCAAATGGCTCAAACAGAAAGAATTTACCGATCCGGATGAATTTATCGAAAACATTCCTTTTCCGGAAACTAAAGAATACGTGAAGCAAGTGTTTAGCAATTACTGGAATTACCTGCGCCTGTACGATCCCAAAGTTGGTCAGCTAGTTGCTAATTCAGTAAGTCAAAAATAAGGGATTAGGGGTTAGGGGCTAAGGGCTAGGGGGAGCGGGTGAGCGGGTGAGCGGGTGAGTAGAAGAATAAATCTTTCCCTTTTCCCCTTTTCTCCTTTTCCCCTTTTCCCCTAGTCCCTAGTCCCTAGTCCCTAACCCCTTCTTCACTGAGTCGATCGCGAAAATATTGCTCGTACAAACGGCATCTGGCAGTGCAATTATTGCCATCCAGCTTTACCAGACCCATACTGTTTAATTTAAACGCTAATTCCGATCGCAATCGCACTCCTGCTGAAGCAGTCACAACCTCTTTCATCGCTTCTAACAAATCTGGATATTTTTCTAAATTCCACAAATGTCGCCGTAGATGATCGCTATAAATTCCCGCTTCTGTGGCAGCTTCTTCCACCACTCGATCTAAAGTGACATCTTCACGGGCAATATGATACATAGCCAGTCGAACTAAATAGGGATGTCCTCCTACTAAATTCATTAATTTTTCTACTTGCTGGGCATTCCAATCTAGTCCGTGCCGTCTCGCCAATTCTTGCATTTGCTGCCAGTTAAACTCCGGTAAATCTATGGGCAATCCCACATTAAAAGGCGATTTATTGATATCCAATGGAATGTAAACTTCGGTGGAATGTACTACTATTAAGCGAAATTTTTGCCAGATTTCGCGTCGTTTGGCTTCTTCGTGCAACGCTCGCAACAAACCAAAAAAGTCATCGGCAATTTCTGGGGATTCAAATACGCGATCGACTTCATCCAAACCTAAAGTTAAAGAAGTCGAAACCTCTGATAGCAAGCACTGTTCAAAATAAGCTTTGCAACACAGGTTGCTACCAATAATATCTGCTAATTCCCAAGCTTTACTCAAGTGTTCCAGCATTCCCAACTCTTGTCCGATGCTGGCACAAAACCACTGCAAAAATGTATCGGAATTGGTAAAAACCCGTTTATTTGCTAACTGAAGACTTAAGGCGATCGTGCGAGAGCCTTGTTTTTCTGCTCGCGCCAAAATCCTCGCCATCAGAGAAGTTTTACCCATCTGTCTGGGCGCTTTGATGCGGATGAGCGCCCCTGGTTGGGAGATCGTCTCGTAACAGCGCGTTTCGATGGGAGGACGATCGATATAAAAGCTAGATTCACCTCGCACTTGCCCTTCTGGTATTTCTGGTGCGGCGACCGGTAGAGGAGGAGAAGGGGGGAGACCTGGAGTGAGGGAGTGGGGGAGATTTTCGCTTTTGTCAATACTCAGTCCCCAATCTCCCGTTTCTTCCGTGGCCCAGTTGACGGCTAATTCGCGATCGCTACTCAGAGAGCTGCGTCCTTGTGCCACTACACTGAGAATTTCGGATACTACGGTCGAAGTATCCTCGTCACCGCGCCATTGCCACGGCTGACTTTGTTGCAAAAGTTGCCACAAATCAAACGGTAGGGGCATCGCTTTTGAAAGGCTTTTCGGCGATAAATCCAGCCATATCGGTAAAATTGCTGGTTTTTGAGCTAAATAGTTGCTCTTGCCTGCTTGCTCTCTGCGATTTGTTAATTCCTTGGCGACGCGCACCTCTTCCAATAGGATTTCGCTGACAGCAGATTCAAAAGACAACAACAATACCAAGTAATCGCAGACCTTTAAATATTCTTCTGGCGGGTGATTTTTTTTGGCCATGAAAACTTCGTGTCCCGCAGCACTCAAAGCTTGCTGCAACTGCTGGGCGAGGCGGAAGTCTTCAGTGCGATCGCTAATCGCAACTTTAGCATTAAGCTGCGGTATTTCATCATCATCGGATTTATCGGAAAAATCCGCTATATTTCGCCACTCTTGCCCCAAAACATGACAAATTTCCTGGAAATTCGCATAATCGACAGGTCTGCCATTGAGGAAGTTGCTGACGGTGGATTGAGCTATCCCTAAATTCTCGGCGAGGACTTTTTGACTGGGAAAGCCGTTTCTCAGAAGAGACGACTTGACTGTAGGAATGCACTGGGGGCGAACTTTTAGCGATCGCGGCATTGCTGCGCCATCAGAAAATACACTTCTCACATCTTAAATGCCAGCCTCACCGAAAGTCGATGAGAAGTCGATGAGATCTCGAAGAAGTCGGTCAAGAACTCAGTCAAGCATCCGTCTAAATAGAAAATATCAAGAGTTTGGACAATAGCCATGCAGCTTAACAACAGAATTGATTCATCGATCGTTACCATGAATAGTTCTGCACTGGCAATTCGCAAATCAGGCGGAAATGTAACTCCTAAAAATTGGCAATCCTTAATCAAAGTTACGTTAGGCGGTGTCTACTTAGTACTGATTCTGGCTTTACCAGCAGCAGCTTGTGGTTCTTATCGTATGAGCAATTTTGAGTTTGGTTCTCTGCTGTTTGTACTGCCGGCGATCGTATCATTTTATGGCTATGGAATCCCTCTGCTTACCATCATTCTCATCGAAGCTTATATTTTGCACAAACGAGAATCGATTCCTTACTTGAAAGCTTGTGGATTTACGACTTTAGCAAACATATTTTACTTGCTAGCTTGCTTTGTCAGTTACGCATCTTTTTTCAGTCTATTTTTCCCGATATCTATAATTAGCTCGGCTATATCTGCGGCGATGTGCCTCTCGTTTTGTCAGCGCACAGGGTACTTAAAAAATATTAGCCAACGGATGTTTATTTTATTGGTTTATCTATTCTTTATGGGATTAGGCGTTGCCAGTTCAGTAATGGTGGAATCGATAAGTGCTTCCGCCGAGCGCAATGTGCTTTATGCAGTGACAGCAGGGATATTACTGATTGGATTTATCTTTGGTTTTGTGGCGAAAGGTTTTGCGATCGCACGCAATCTCCGCGAAAAACGTCCCAGTCTTGCAAGTACCGTCATGTCAATGCAAGTAGGCTCATTTCCGATTGTGGCGATCGCCTATTACATGATGCAAAATCAACAGTGGTTTTGATGAAAAGCAATAACAGTTAAAATTTTGTGACGAAAATGAAAATCTCTCCATCAAAGAACGGTATTTTGCGTTATTTGCGTCCTTTATCTATCATTCTTTCTCTCAGTATTCTAGGTGTTAGTTCAGTTACTGTAGCAGCAATGGTTAATTATATGGATGTGCCAACTTTTATCGCCAGTTTGAGTGCCAAAAAAATAACCCTTTCCGAATTGAAGCAGGGAAAATTAAAAAATGCGATTTTGATTGATGTGCGATCGCCAGAAGAATACGCCGAAGATCGCATCGGTAATAGTCCACTTGTACCGCTAACAGATATTCAAAGTGGTTTTGGCGTGCATCAGATTCGCGTTATGGCACAAAAGTATGTGCAAAAAAATCATATTCAGCCAACAATCGTACTTTATTGTACATCTGGGCCGCGTTCGATTAAAGCCTACAAAGAATTGGAAAAAACAGATTTGAATTTGATTGTTTTAGAAGGCGGTATCAGAGTATGGCGTTTGGCAATACCCGCATCAAAAGATGCAGAAATTTTAGCTCCGATAACCGCATCAGCGCACGCGATCGACTCTTCTGATGTGCGGGTAAACGCCCGTTGATAAACTTGCTCGTAATTATAGAGAAACCGAGTTTATTCAACCAGCTTATTTATAGCAATTTCACAAGCTAATCAACCCGGTTTCTCTATTCTCTAATTTACGAAAATAGGAAAATAAAACTATGGTTATCCTAGAAAATACAAAAACTCAACTGAAATTGCGGTATCGACCTTATTACCTTTGGCTTGGTACAACTGGCTGGATATTAGGCACCTTTTCGATCGTTCTGCTAATCTACTGGCAACTTAGCCCGTTCATGAATTTCTTGTGGATGCCATTTTTTATTATATTCAACCTAATCGCAAGCGCTTTCGTGCTGATTTGGCCTGGACGGGTGATTATATATCATTTTGATAAAGACTACAACAGCTTAAGCATCCAGCGACGCGGCTTGCTTAAAACCAAGGTGAGTTGGTATTTTATGGCGGATATTTTAGATGTCCAACTTCAATCAAATGGATGGCAGCATCATGATGCAAGTGATTATGAAATTGCAATTTTTTTGGCATCTGGTGAAAGCGTAACTCTAAACTTGGGAATTAAGTCGATCGCACAAAAACTAGAAACCATTAATCTGATTCGGAAGTTTCTGGGAATGCCGCTGGAAAAAGTGTCCAAAGTCGATGAGAAGTCGATGAATTCTCGAACAAGTCAG
Organism: Planktothrix sp. FACHB-1355; assembly: GCF_014748295.1. NCBI lineage: Bacteria > Bacillati > Cyanobacteriota > Cyanophyceae > Oscillatoriales > Microcoleaceae > Planktothrix > Planktothrix sp. FACHB-1355. The sequence goes on from NZ_JACJUP010000028.1 coordinate 15,230, forward strand.
TCAAGAACTCAATAAAACATCTGTCTAAATAGAAAATAGCAAAGGTTTGGTGAATATGGATGAACTTAGCGGGAGGTTAATGTGTTGCCTAGCTTTACCTGGATCGGATCGCAGTTAAGTTTAGCGTTGTTCTGGCTAGCAGTTAGTATGAGTCTTTGCTTAACTGAGTTATTTTTACCAAAAACTTTCGCAAAAAGCTTTCGATTCGTGCCGTTAACAACAGGAATTTGCGCTTTTCTTTTAGCGCTGTTTTTGTTTCGAGCAAACAGAGTTCCGCCGTTTAATTTTCAAATTTTGTATTGGATGGGAGTATCTACGGCTTGCGTTATTTGGATACGTCCGATGTTTCTAAAACAGAGAAATAAAGTTATTAAAGACGCAACCGAAGCCAGAACTATAACAGAAATTACACCAGCACAAACTGGAGAGGTACTTTATGAAGGTTCTGTTTGGCAGGCGAGTTGTGACGATCATATCGAGGCGATTCCACCCAACCAAAAAGTTTATGTTTTGCGTCGCGAAGGCAACACTTTAATTGTCGTACCTAAAAAGATTTTTCAGTAGGAGGTTATGGAATTGTGGACTTTTACCCAATCTGGTTGCTGGCACAAATAACGAGCGATCGCAACTTTATCATCACTCCACCTTGGTTTTGGTTAATTGCGGGAGTTATTCTCACTACCAGTGAATTTTTACTTGCCAAAAAATTGCCTTCTCAATATAAATTTATTGCCTTGTCTATGGCAGCAAGCGCCTTTATTACATCAATTGTGGTATGGCAAATGACCGTAAGACTGGGAATCGATTGGAACATCATCATGTACGAAGATTTTGGCATCCAAATTCTGTACTGGATGGGCGTATGTTTTGCTTGTATTATCTGGGTGCGTCCCACCTTAATCAAGCGTAAAAAGTTTGTCATTCCCGATGCAACAGAAGCAAAAACTGTGACCGATATTTTGCCGGGAGAAAACGGACAAGTTCTCTATGAAGGTTGTTTTTGGCAAGCGCGATGTGCGGATAAAACAGGTGCGATCGCATCCAATCAAAAAGTTTACGTTTTACACCGAGAAGGCAATACTTTGATTGTCGCTCCCGAAACAATGTTCAATTCTTAGACAAGGCTAAAAGAAACCGGGTTTCTTTAGTTATTCACCCAAAAAGCTTGGTAATGTCAGGATGAGAAACCCGGTTTCTCGCCTCTCAGACACACAAAAAGGAGATTAATCATGGATTATTTAATGTGGCTGGCATTTATGGCAATTACAGGTACAGCAACTCTCGCTGGTAGTATCA
>NZ_JACJUP010000280.1:0-6510 GCF_014748295.1 Planktothrix sp. FACHB-1355
TTTGGAAAATAAATTGTTTGTAGATGCGAATTATTTAGTGGATAAGTTAATTCAGCAAATTGATGAGGTTTTAGAAGGTAAAATTGAGAAATTTAATACGATTTTACAAAGATATTTAGATCATGCTTTGCCAGGGCCATTTGATAAATGCAAGCGGCGACTTAATATTCAATGGAAATTTGGTAATCAAATTTCTGATATGGATCTCTATCGATTAGCTGAATGTTATGAATTGAGCAAATTAGATGAGAATACCTCTATTGAAAAAGTAGTAGAGATTTACGGACAATTGCAATTAAATGCGGCTAGAATGGCGGCGTTAGTGCGAAATGCACCTATATTGAAAAGAATTGCTGTGGATGATTGGCTTAAATATGGAGTGCTTTCCGAGTTTTGGTACGATACTTTGAAAGCGTATGATTCTAATGTTCCGATGCTGAAGCCTTCAATAAGACAAGCATTGTTAACTGATAGTAATGACAATGATTAGATATGTTTTGGTAAGAGGTTCTTAAAATTTTATTAGGAGTAAAGATAATGAAAACTGGTGGTGATGACTGGAAAACGCCATTGGGTGTTTATGAAAGAGCGATCGCAGAATTAGCAAGTACGCGCCAAGAACTTCAGGCAGAGTTAAAAAATTTAAAAGAACTGGAAAGTTGGAAAGCTAATTTGAGATCGGAAATTCAAAGTGCTAAGTCAGATCTGCAAGCGATTAAATCAGAACAACAAACTTTTCAAACTAAGTTAGAGAATACTAAAAAAGAGTTAAGTGCTACTCAAATAGAATTGCAAAAAGTGAAAGCCGAACTAGAAAGTAAAAAATCCCAAATTACCGATATCCAAACAAAAATAGAAACTACAAATACCCTCTTGAAAAGCTTCAGTTCTGAAGCCCAAAAAGCAGTTGGTTTTGCCATATCAGAAGCTAAAGATGCCAAAAATCAAGCTGAGAACGCTTTGTCACAAATAGCTGGATTAAAAAATCAGCAGGTAGTTAAAGATACTCCATCTAAAAATAAAACTGAGTCAACTAATTTTACTTCTGACTATGATAGTAGTTCTAACCCTACGGGAGAAGTAATTATGATTTTAAACGGTGTATTAGGGATGACTGCCGCTCACCCCAGAGATTTTGAAAAAGCTAGACAGATTTTTGTACTTAAAGACCGAACTTCTGTGAGAATGTGGACAAATCCCGTAGGTGTCGATCACGTATTTTTGGCTGATGTTAATGGGAATATGGTTTATGGTGGCTTTGTAGGCTGGATTCACTCACAAAATCTTTCCAGAGCTTTAGAAGATATTAGAAAATATTTCACATAAATATTTTGGTTACAAATTTTATGGCTACAACTGGTGCTGATGACTGGAAAACGCCGTTGGGTGTGTATGAAAGAGCGATAAGAGAACTAATAAAGACAAGGCAAGAAATGCAAGCCGAGTTGGAAAGCATCAAAGCGATGCAAGCTTCTCAAATTGAAAATTTGAAAGAAGAAATTGAACGTTATCAGATAGAGACGCAGACTCTTAAAGCAGAACTTGGAGTTACCAAAGAGCGTCTTAACACAGTTCAAAAAATAGCAGATGAATCTCTATCTTCTAAGGAAGCTTTAAATGAAGTAATTCGCCTGACAAAAGACCGAGTTTCAAATATGGAAAAAAGTGCAGAGGATGTTCAAAGAGAAATTGATAGTTTGAAGTCAGATCCTAAACAGCAGATTAATAATCTTCGGATAGAACATGGTGTATGGGAAGGAACGGCTAAAAATACTCCAGGTTGGTCTATTTTAGATGGAGATGGAAGGCGTGTATTTAGAAGTTATATTCGCTTTGAGCAAGGCTTTTCACAACCACCACAGGTAGTAGTTGGTATATCGTATTTTGATATTATCAGAAAATCTAATAGTCGTCTAAAGGTGAAGGTGGCAGAGATTGATAAAAATGGGTTTTACTTTCACTTACAAACTTATTTGAATACACAAATTTGGGCGGCGGGAGTAAATTGGTTGGCTTATGGTTACTAATATATAGATTGAGGTTGGCTATGAGTAAAGCGGGTAATGATAATTGGAAAACACCTTTAGGTGTATATGAAAGATCGATCGCTGAATTACGGCGAACAAGAGAAGAAATTCAGGCAGAAATGCACAACCTCAGACAGATGCAAGTTTCTCTAGGGGAACTCTCAAATCTGAAAGCAGAACTAGAAGATTCTCAGGTAAAGATACAAACTCTCAAAACAGATTTAGACAAAACCAAAGCTGAGCTTATCACTACTCAAAAAATTGCCAGCGAAGCTCAACATCGAGTTGCGGATGCTGAAAGAGAGGCTAATTCTGCCCAAAAAGAACTACAAAATTTGAAGCAGCTTATGAATAATAACGAAAGTAGCAATCCTCAACTTATTGAAATTGTAAGTAAACTGCAAGAACAATTAGCTCAATTAGCGCCAATTAATACTGCATCTAGTCAAGATGATGATTTTAAACGGCAGATTATTCAGTCTATTTCAGATTTGCGATCGCAAGTCTCTAAATTATCAGATGAATTAATGCTTGTTTCTCCGGCGACAGGGAAAGACTACACCAAACTCCGAAATTTATTAGCAGATAGAGAGTGGAGAAAAGCCGATGAAGAAACTCTAAACCTGATAGTTAAAATATCTAATCGAGACAGAGATGGTTGGCGCTGGCTAGATCGAGGAGAAATTGCGCTATTTCCCTGGCAAGATCTTCGCATTATTAACAGACTTTGGGTAGAGTACAGCAGTGGACGGTTTGGTTTTAGCGTTCAAAAGCAAATATGGCAGAGTATAAATGTAGCAAATAACAATAATTTTGAGGTAGAGAAGACGTTAGGCGATCGCGTTGGTTGGCGCGTCAATAATAACTGGCTTAAGTATGATGAATTAACTTTCGATATTAGCGCATCCGAGGGACATCTACCATCTACTGTTCATATTTTAGGAGTTGATAAGGGAAGAGTGGAAGATAGAATAAGACTTCTTTTATCGCGTCGGGAATTACAAATATAAATTCTTAATTTTCAACAAATATTTAGTTTTTTCGTACAAAGAGGTTAGTGACGATGAGTAAAGCGGGTAATGATAATTGGAAAACTCCTTTGGGTGTATACGAAAGAGCGATCGCAGAGGTAATTAAAACACGCGAACAATTACAAACAGAACTACAAAGCCTGCGAGATATTCAAGCTTCTTATAAGAATTTAAAGTCTGAGCTTCAGGCTGCCAAGGCGGAAATACAAACCCTGCAATCCCAATTTCAAGCTTGTCAAAAAGAACTTCAGGAAACTAAGGCAGAGTTAGAAGCTACCAAGTTAGAACTTCAAGATACTGATAAACAGTATGAAGATAGAATAACAGAAGCTAAGGAAACCGCAGATATTGCTCACTCTGAAGCTAAAGCTGCTTATTCTCAAGTAGAATCTGTTAAAACTGAAATCGAAAATGGCACTATTGTTGCTCAGAAAGCTTTGATGTTACGTGGTAGAGATGAGAATTACTGGATGAGATTTCATTCGGTTGATAGTGTTAACCATGATGTATTTCAGATTTGGAAAATTGATGATACATGGTATGATACTATTAGGGTAAAAGCAGCAAAACTTTTACGAGCCAGAGATGATAAACACTGGATAAAATTTTATCGAGTTGATAGCAAAAATCGGGATGTTTTTGCTATGTGGAGAAGTGACAAAACATGGCATATTAATATCCAACTTAAGTAGTGTTATTACTTCTCTGCTTTTGCTTCATTTCTGTATATTTATTCTCATGTTTATTTATGTTTAGCCAGTTTATTAACGATTTGCATCTTTATAAACATCCCCTCTAAAAATCTCCATAAACCACTCTGGCGTTTTCAACTCTTCAAACCCAAATTGTCCATAAAGCCAATGAGCATCTTTTGTCGCCAACAACCATCGCCGCAAACCTTGTAACTCTGCTTCTGCCATAATGGTTTCGATCAACCATTTACCCAAACCAAAACCGCGATATTCTTCTAAAATAAACACATCTGAAAAATAAGCAAAACTTGCATAATCTGTGATTACTCTCGCAAAGCCAACTTGCTTGTCGCCTTCATAAACTCCGAAACAAAAAGAGTTATCGATACATTTCTGAACGACTGACAACGGAATATTTTTAGCCCAATAAGAATTGCGGAGAAAATTATGAATTACGTCTAAATCTAATTTCGACTTGTCGGTGTTGATGGAAAATCTATTTTGTAATTCGCTATTCGTCATAAGTGATAAAAAACACTGTTTAAAAAATAGTCCGGATGCTAAGCCGGAAAACACGGATTCTATTTTAGATATTGTAACGTCAAGATACCTAAATTTACGGACTAAAACGATGAGACAGCTTTGGAAAACTTTTCTCGCACTTCCCCTAGTTGCAGGTGTGGCGCTTACCGCGATACCGAGTCAAAGCATTGCAGCGCCGAGTTTTGGCCAGTATCGCGTTACTCAGAGGTATAATGGCAGACCAGCGCCTGTTAATCTCAGCACTCCGGAGGCGCGGCGATTTCGGACTGCGTTGACAAATGGTGCCAAACTGGGGCCTAATTTTGCGGGACAGTATACTGTGGTAACTTGGGGTTGCGGTACTGAGTGTCAGCAAGTTGCGATCGTCGATGCGAAAACAGGTAGAGTTTACATGACGGGGATTACCGCGTCGCTGGGAGTGAAGCATCAGTTAAACAGTCGCTTGTTGGTTGTCAATCCGCCGGAGGAAATTGCACAGCTTTCTCCCGAATATGCAAAAAGGATAACTACTCGCTACTATGTTTGGCAGAATAATCGCTTAGTGCAGGTTAAGTGATCGAGATTTAAAATTTTTAACCGCAGATGAACGCAGATGAGGTTTGTCTGCGTTATTTGCGTTTATCTATGTGAATCTGGGAAACTTAAGAGTAAGCTAATTATTGGAAATTCAGCATCTCAAATGACTTATCCTCAATCTCTATCTTGGCAAGATGTCCGCGACAAATTTAAAACAATCTGGGGCTATGATGATTTTCGCCCACCCCAAGGGGAAATTATTCGTAGTTTGCTAGCTCAGCAGGATGCGATGATTATAATGCCTACGGGTGGGGGAAAGTCGATTTGTTTTCAATTGCCAGCTTTGTTGCAAACGGGGTTAACGCTGGTAGTTTCGCCTTTGGTGGCGTTGATGGAAAATCAGGTGCAGGAATTGCGTCAGCTAAAGTTGCCAGCTGCGCTACTGCATAGTGAATTGCCAACTTCTGAACGCAAGCAGACTTTGCAAGCTTTGGAGCAACAAAGGTTACGATTGCTGTATGTGTCGCCGGAAACTTTGTTAAGCGAACCGGTGTGGATGCGTTTGTGTCAATCGTATTTGAAAATTAACGGCATAATTTTGGATGAGGCGCATTGTTTGGCGCAGTGGGGAGATACTTTTCGACCTGCTTATCGGCGTTTGGGTGCGGTGCGATCGGCTCTCCTTCAGTTTAAACCACCAGGAACTAAAATCCCGATCGCAGCTTTTACCGCTACTGCCGATCCCACTGCCCAAAAAACTATCCAGTCAGTCTTACAATTACAACAGCCAGAAATTTTTCGCCTCAACCCCTATCGTCAAAATCTCCATCTCAAGTTACAAACAATCTGGACGCCACGCGGACGCAAGCAAACTCTGTTAAAGTTTATTCAGGCCAGACCGCAACAAGATGGTTTAATTTATGTTCGCACTCGGCGAGATGGCGAACATTTAGCTGCATGGTTAAGAGATAAAGGATATACAACCGCAGCTTATCATGCCGGTTTGAGTCCGCAGGAACGTCGCACTATTGAAAGTGATTGGATTTCTGGTAAAATAGCTTTTGTGGTTTCTACATCTGCTTTCGGAATGGGCGTTAACAAACCGAATGTGAGATGGGTAATTCACTTTCACCCTACCTTACTGTTATCGGAATACGTGCAGGAAATCGGACGTGCGGGAAGGGATGGGAAAAAATCCGATGCTTTGCTATTGATGAGCGAACCGACTGGATGGTTAGATCCACAGGATAAGCAACGACAAAAGTTTTTTGAGGATAAAGTGCGATCGCAACAACGGGAAGCTCAGCAGTTAATTCGCAAACTCCCCGCAACTGGAGAGGTAAATATTGTAGCCCGTCAGTTTCCCGAAGGGGCGACAGCTTTATCGCTACTCCACAGCACAGGTCAGCTAGAATGGCAAGACCCATTTCACTATATTATTAAGGATCGATCGCCAAGCCAACAACCAGCTCAATTCGATGCCGTCAAGCAGATGAATTCCTACCTGAGAACTCGCGAATGTCGCTGGCAGTTTTTGTTACGCGCCTTTGGTTTTCAGGAAAATATGCGTTGCGGACACTGCGATAACTGCGATCGCAGCAAATGAATTTATGGGGAAATTGTTCGTTGATATTACAGTTGAATGCGATCGGTGGGTGACGGCACCCTCTCAAAGGAAGAGGGAGAACGAGATAGCGGGAA
>NZ_JACJUP010000281.1:0-6518 GCF_014748295.1 Planktothrix sp. FACHB-1355
ATCTTTGATGCCAAAATGATCTGAGGGATAGAGAGTTGATTCAGTATCGGGAATTGCTTCGTTCGCAAACAGTTCGATCGACTGCGGTATCCAACGCTTATCCTCATCCCGCCACAGAATGCGATCTAATCGCGCCACTTCTCCCGTTAAACTCATCAATGCTGCAAGCGGATTTTGTTGCGGGTCGAAAGTGTAACCGGCTGATTCTGGATGCAATTCCTGCCAAACATCAATATAGTTATTTTCCGTGAATATTTCTGCCAATTCATCATTTCGGATATTAAAATCTCCGATAATTGCACAATCACCCGGTTGCGTTTTTAGATATTCCAGTAATATACTGATTTGATGGGTACGTTTTTCGATCGCATTGCGTGCGCGATCGCTTGTCAAATGCACCGCCGCTACCTGCAATTGCTCATCGTTTACCAGCCAAGTTCCCACCAGCACTCGCTTGTGCTGTGAATACTCATGTTCGACTAAGGTAAATGGCAACTTCGATAAAATTAGAATACCATGAGATGGAAGCGTCGAGCCAGAGGGCGATTCCGAAATAAAGTAATCCCGTACCCAATCTTGCGTTAACAGAAATTCCAGCAGTGGTAGCGTTACTTCTTGGAGAGCGATAATATCTGCATCGCAAGAACGCAGATGTGCGGCGATAACGGGAATACGCTTTGCTGTTTGAATAATCTCCGATTCGTAAGTATCGCAAAGAACATTCAAACTCACTATTTTTAAAGTATTTGATTTGGTTGATATAGTGCGATCGACTGGTTGCCAGCTTGGCGATATATACTCGTAAACAGGTCGCGCCTTAAATGTCGATATTGTAGATTTAGTAGTATCCGAGTTATTTATTTGCACTTGTGCTGGCGTTACCCATGCCGTTGGCGGTAACTCATCTGTAGAGACGAGATCGAGATGACGATCGCGATCCCAGACGATCGTATCTTGGCAGCGAAAGTAGCGGATACGATGCCAGGGAATATCTCCATCTGCTTGCCATTCTATCAGCGGTTTTTCCCAAATCCTCTCCTCCCACCTGCGATCGCGATAGCCGATCGTAAAAGCGTTGGCGTTCAACCGCCCATCCCATACAATCCGATGGTATACTTCGCGACTGGTTGCCATTTTTTGCTTTTCTGAGTTCGGCTTCGACATATTAGCTAGGGCGTCGGGGATAGGGGAAGAAGCTAAAAAAGGCAGGCAGGATGCCTACCCCACAAGAATTTTTAGAGATGTCTATTACACCTTGGCGTTGCATACATGGCTCTTTTCTAATTCTAGAGGCTGGATAGGAGAACCACTGACAGCTGACAACTGACCAACAGAGAATTGTTAAGATCTATAAAGAAACATTTCTGTAACCAGACAAGTGTTGGGAATGCTGACGAAAGAGCCGATCGAAATAACTCAATCCAACGAGCTGCCGGCGGGTGGAACTGACCCCACTCGCTTTGACAACAAAGAAGCTTGGTATCCCGTTCACTATATTGAAGATCTAGACAAATCAAAGCTGACCAAATTTACGCTCTTGGGTCAAGACCTGGTAATTTGGTGGGACAGAGAAGCACAGAATTGGCGGGCATTTGAGGATCGGTGTCCTCATCGTCTCGTACCGCTTTCTGAGGGGAGAATTGCCGAAGATGGCTTGTTGGAATGTCCTTATCACGGTTGGGCCTTCAAAGGTGATGGCAAGTGCGATCGCATTCCGCAACAACTTCCCGGTAACACAGCTCACGAGTCGAAACGCGCCTGCGTAGCATCCCTACCCACAGCAGAACGACAAGGATTGCTTTTCGTTTATCCCGGAAAGCCGGAAAATGCCCCCAAGGTGAATATCCCCATAGTCGAACCAATGGTAGAATCGCCGGATGAGTGGATTTGCCTAAACACCTTTCGGGATTTGCCTTACGATGCCTTGACTGTCCTGGAAAACGTCCTCGACGCCAGTCACGTCCCCTTCACCCATCATCGTTCTGTGGGAAATCGCGCCAATGCCGCCCCGGTGGAACTGGAAGTGGTAGAATCCGGCAAACAGGGTTTCAAAGGTATTTGGGAAGAAGGGCCGCGCAAAGGCAAGCTGGGACGGCAAGACACCACCTTCATCGCCCCCGCCTTGATGTGGCACGACCTCACCTCCAAACAGTTTGGCAGAACGCTGACTGTTGTCTACGCTACCCCGATTCGCAAGGGAGAATGTCGCGTATTTGCGCGTTTCCCGTTTAAGTTTTCTTCCAAGTTGCCGGGATTGTTTATTAAACTAACTCCGCGCTGGTATTCCCACATCGGACAAAACAGCGTTCTGGAAGACGATCAGATTTTCTTGCATTATCAAGAACGTTATCTGGAAGCGAAGGGTGGCAGCGTTAATTATGCCAAGGCGTGTTATCTGCCAACTCGTGCAGATTCTTTCGTGTCGTCGTTGCGAAAGTGGGTGAATGAATACGAAGCTGACCCGTTTCCGGGTGAGAGTCTGTCGCCACCATTATCTACAGAAATTTTGCTCGATCGCTACCATTCCCACACAGTAAAATGTGCCAGTTGCAGTAAAGCACTTACCAATATTAAACGGATAAGATGGGGAATCGGAATTGCAGGTGCGATCGCTTGGTTAATACTTCCTATCCTCGCCCTCACTTTCAGTAATTCTGCCATTCTCCTGACAATTATGTCATCTGTTCTTACATTGCTAGCCGGATCTGCATGGCTTTGGTTGGGCAAACTAGAGCGACAATTATATCGAGGACGATCGGTACCACTCCGCAATCTGCCAGAGAAGAAAAGGGAGTAAGATGGGACTCGCCCCTCTTTACTCCCCATTGTCCATGTATGTGTAGCGATCGATGTTTATAAGACTTACCCAACTGGCGCTATGATTGGGGTGCGTCAGAGAATCTTTCCCCTCGCTTTATCGATCTATAACGAAAGTCTGACGCACCTTACAGTTGATTGATTTTAGGCGATTCTTTTTGCCTCCACAGTTTGCGGCAGTTTTAAAGGTTGTTGCAAATCAGAAATTTCTAACTCCCATCCATTAGCTAGGGTCAAAATTTTTCCCTCAGTTCCCGGTCTTTCGTCAACAACTTCCTCTTCTAAGTCTTTCTTAGCTACATAAACGATCAGATGTCCGTTAGTATGGCGGCGCAACATCACTTTCATTAGATTTACTCCACAATTTCTAATTCTTTCTTCCGACAGCCGACAATGAAACCTCTTTCCAGAAAATGCACTGCATAGATGTAGGAGGTTTGCAAATATGTACCGATGCCAACGATATAACCTACTTCGCCTTTTTTGGCTAGCGTTGCACCAATTTCTTGACCGGGAAAAGTCCCATCATTGCGAATTAACTTGCGAGTCCGCACTTTTTGGGACATTTCAAAGGCCGGGGGGCCATCCAACTCAATTTCATCCGATATCATTATGCGCTCCTCCTATCGTTTGCCAAGTTGAGTAATTCCTGAACAGTTAAACTGCGTTTTACTTGTACAGAAAAATTTCTTACCCGCTCTAAAATTGATTGGGTTTCATCTGGATTAAGCTCGATACCGTGCTGTTGGAATACATTAGAAAGTATATGCCGACCTGAATGTTTGCCGATCGCTAAATATCGCTGCCGTCCGATATCTTCCGGTGCAAACGGTTCGTAAGTGACGGGATTTTGCAGTACGCCATGAGCGTGAATACCAGCTTCGTGAACAAAGGCATTTTCGCCAACAATTGCTTTCCAAGGTGGCACAGTACCGCCAGATGCTCTTTCGACAATGCGGGAGAGTTCGTGAAAATGCCGAGTATTGATTCCCAGATCTAAATTATAGATTTGTTTGAGCGCCATTACAACTTCTTCTAAGGCGGCGTTACCCGCTCTTTCACCCAATCCGTTCACAGTGGTATTTACAGATTTGGCACCTGCTAAAACACCTGCGGTCGCATTTGCTGTTGCCATCCCTAAGTCGTTATGGGTGTGCATTTCTACAGGAATTTCTAACAAGGAAACGAGTTCGCTTACTTTCGCGTAGGTACGGAAGGGATCGAGAATACCGACCGTATCGCAGAAGCGAAACCGCGATGCACCTAATTCTTCGACATAGAGTGCGACATCGAGGAGAAAATTTTCATCTGCTCTCGAAGAATCTTCGCCACCAACTGATACATATAAACCTCGATCGAGCGCAAAATTGACGGTTTTTTCTAGCTGGGAAAGCATTCCCCGCCAGTCGCCTTGGAATTTAGCATCGATTTGAATATCCGAGACGGGAATCGAGATATGTACTCGCTTTAAGCCGCAAGCGATCGATGCTTCAATATCGCTCTTAACGGCACGGTTCCAACCAAGGAGTTGCGCTTGCAAACCTAAGTCCAGAATCCGAGCGATCGCTTTTTGTTCTTCCCGTCCCATTGCGGGAATACCTATTTCTAATTCTTGCACGCCTATCGTATCTAGGAAAAGTGCGATCGCGATTTTTTCTTCTGCGCTAAAAGCAACACCCGCAGCCTGTTCGCCATCTCGCAGCGTCGTATCGTTAATCTGAACTCGATTCATAATGCTCCTCTCTCTCTCTCTCGTTTTCTATTTATCCAATACTTTTTATTCCTTTACATAGAGATGGGAAGTTTTTTCGATTATTTTGGTTTTCCAATATTTTTAGTTGACAACCAAAAAAATTTCCACTTCCCATCTCTTTATCCTAGTTGCCTGCCATCACAACGCACTGTAAATTAAATACGTGTCAGTTTGTGGTAAGGCTTAGCTTTCTTCAGCGGATCTTCAAAATCGCCCATGATTTTTTTGAGCATCTGCTGATATATTAACGCCCACAGCAGTAACAAGCCTGCTGAAAAAAACATACTTACCATGAGAGGAGCCTCCTAATGTTAGCTAAAGTGGAGATTTGAGTTTTAACAAATGCAGTTCTTGGCCAGGAATTAAACAAATTAATTTATTTAATTAGGCTATCTTCTGCGAGAAAATGAGCTAGATGAAAAGCCCGATCTTCAGTTTGCAAAAGAATCTGCTCGTACAAATAGCGGGTAGCGCGATCGCCTACACTTTCCGCTTGAGTTGCTTGGCGACGAATTAAATTAACGATCGCTTGTTCCGCCAGTAGATCGTGTTCGACCATCGAACGAGCCGGAAACGTTCCATCTGGTTCTATGGTGAAACAACATAATTCTGCTAGTTTCGTAAAGCTGGCTACGGGCGTTCCTCCCAAACCATTCAAGCGTTCTCCTAGACTGTGAACGTGACCTTGAACTGCTTCGTAACTTTCTTGAAAGAACTCATGCAGCGAGTAAAATTCTGCCCCTTCTACTACAAAATGGTGTTTTTGATATTGTAGGTAAAGCGCTTGCAAACTCGCTAGTGCAATATTCAATCCTTCCGTAACGGGAACCGTTACTTCCTGTCCCAATCCAATCGGATTTTCTTGTACTTCTCCAAAAGATTGTTTGAGGTTTAGTTGTGCCATTCATTTACTCCAGAATATAAGGACGTGGCTAATGTATTAATTGACAGCTAGTAATGAGTTCTCTTAACGATTCCCAATACTCTAACTCTATACTTGCCAACAACGCTGCAACCAATCTACTAACTCAGCACGAGAAGCGATGAATTGCAACACAGTACTGCGAACGAGAACAGCTTCGATGCTATTATTAATCTCGACCCGCAAAGAACCATCTGCCGGACACCAACAGGGAATTTTCAACTCTTGCAGACGGCGATGAACTTGCCAGCGATCGCGCCGGGAAACTTGGACAAGAAGACCCGTTAAAGTGTCAGAATTAGGAGGTTTAAACATAGTGTTAGGAATTGATTGCCTGTAGGTTTTTGAGTTGTTCTTCTAATTGCTCGATCCGAGAAACTAGACTGCGGATGACAGTTGCTTCGGGGTCTGGTAACTTTCCATGTTCCAAAGGACAACCTTTACCCTGTTTAGAAACAATTCGTCCTGGAATACCGACAACTGTGCAATCGGCAGGTACATCTCGCAGTACGATCGAACCCGCACCAATGCGAACGTTATCGCCAATTTTGATATTGCCGAGTACCTTCGCGCCTGCACCGACTACGACATTGTTCCCCAGCGTGGGATGGCGCTTACCGGTTTCTTTACCAGTACCGCCAAGGGTGACGCCTTGATAAATCAGTGCGTACTCTCCGACGATCGCAGTTTCGCCAATCACCACACCCATCCCGTGATCGATGAATGTGCCTTTGCCAATAGTGGCACCTGGGTGAATTTCAATTCCCGTCAACAATCGCCCAATGTGAGAAATTAAGCGGGGAATCAAACTAACTTTGCGGATGTGCAACGAATGGGCGATGCGATGCAAGCACAAAGCGTGAAAACCCGGGTAACACAACAACACCTCTAACCAGTTACGGGCAGCGGGGTCGCGTTCAAAAATAATCCGAAAATCTGCCAGTATCGCTTGCAGTTGGCTGTTGAGACATCGTTCCCGAGCGATCGAGTCTGTTAGGGATCTACCAATGCACATAAATTGCTCCT
>NZ_JACJUP010000282.1:0-6473 GCF_014748295.1 Planktothrix sp. FACHB-1355
CTCTGTTTCCCATGCGGGGGGGAACTTCCGAGAGCGATTCCGGTGTGAGCGCTCGCGTCGTCGGTCAACTGCTCACGGAGATTGATGGCGTTCAATCCTGCGACAATGTGATGATTATCGCCGCCACCAATCGACCGGATATGATTGACCCCGCTCTGTTAAGAGCCGGTCGTCTCGATTTGCAACTTAAAGTAGATCTCCCTGATGTCACCAGTCGCCTAGAAATTTTGCGCGTTCACAATCGCGATCGGCCCTTAGCCGCAGATGTCAACCTAGTAGCTTGGGCTGTGCGGACAGAAGGTTGGAACGGTGCGGAACTGGCGCTGCTTTGCAATCAAGCTACTTTGCAAGCGATTCGACGCTATCGTATGCAAGGATTAACTAACCCAACTGGTATGTGCATTATTGCCGCAGATTTTGAAATTGCCTATCAATTTCTGCTAGAACGTCGTTTCACTAACAGCAGTCACTTGCAAACAAACACTGCACAACTTGCAAACAACCCAATTTCTGGATGGCAATAACTGAGGTTGACATGAAAATTAAGCGATCGCACATCAAAATACCACATCTTTACTTTTCAAAACCTTACCATCAGCTTCAAAACCTCGCTGCAAACCATCAAAATACTTTTCTACATTAGATTCCATCCACATTGCTGTTTCCCGATGACCTAAAACTGTCACTTTGTCCATTACCCAACGCCAATTTATTAAAGCTATGCCAGCTTTTTCGATCGCTTCCAGACTTTGGAAAACCCCTCGTGGAATCCGGACAGGCGAAACGGCATATTTCAGCAATTCTTCAGCATCTTCAGGGCAAACAATCTTGTTATCTTCGACTATAATCTTACCGTTATCATCGGGCTCTTCTCCTTGCCAATAAACTTTTCCGTTTAACGTATAACCCCAAGGTTGAATAAAGCGATCGATCAGATATTGCAACCATTCGATGTAGTGATAGAACTTCTCGCCGCCATCCCACTGAATACCGCTACCATTAGAGTTGGGAATCCATCGGCACCACAACCCAGGTTGTCCGGCTGGCGGTCGGTTGTAATCCACAATCGAAATTTCTGAATCTCTATCCCACTTTTCGTTAACAAAATAGCAGCCATCTTCACCTAACGACAAATGAACTGCTTCTCGTGCGGGGTCTGGAACATCTGCCAAGATGGTAACATCTCGCTTCATACGTCTGGTTCTGGAAAACTCTAATAAATAAAGAAATTCGCTATCGAATAATCGTTTGTCTAGATAAAAAGCCCCCTCAAATTCTGTCGTGTATCCCATATTTTATCCTATTACGGAGCGAGGTTTTGTCAGCAATGCCCACCGCTGAAAGATCGAAAAAATCATCCTTCGGCCTCCATTGGAGGACGTTTGCCTTTGAAGAGATAAGTAGTCATATCTCTCTTACCTTGTACATGGATAATTCCCCGCTCCTCAAAAATATACCGATTTTTTAATACTTCATAAATTGCGGGTGTGACTTGAATACAATTCGATATCCCTTGAGATTTGATGCGACTGGCTGTGTTCGCAGGATCTCGCCACAGATTGTAAATAAACTTTTTCAGAGCGATCGCGCCATCCAGCCGCCCAGCCACCGCCAATTCAGCCAGCTCGCACAGATGGGTGAGGTCTCATATCGAGTTGCAGTCAAAAATGTAACTTAAAGGCAGTCAAAAGTCAAAAGTCAAAAGTCAAAATTAGGAATTTCTTCCCGCTATCTCGTTCTCCCACTTCCCCACTCCCTCACTCTCCTACTCTCCCACTCCCCCACTCTTCCACTCCCCCCTCAGCTGCATCTTCAAGGGAAACAGGTGTGTGACGATCTGCTAATTGTCCACTGCGATCGCCAAAGCCATCTCTCCCAACACCCGATGCAACCGCGCTGCAACCGCTTAGCTTGCTTGTACCGCAAGGATTCGCGCCAAAGCGATCGCAACTTGCCATTTGAAGTAAAAACAGTCACCTAAGAGAGTGACACACAACGAGACAAAATCCTAACTGCATTTTTTTATTCTGAACCTAGAGAACGAAAACATTAAAAAGAGGGCATCAAACTTATGCAGAACGATATCAACTTCCCAATGATCGCTATTGTTAACGATTTAGATGCTCTGATAACAGAAATTGACCAAAACCCGCAGCTTTCTTCCTGGGTAGTGCGTCTGGTACTTAAGTCTATTAAAGATAAAGCACGAAATATGGTTATTGAAACTGCCCCCACCCCTGTATCGACAAATCAAGTCCCTCATTTGGAAGCATTAAGCAACTCATCGGCTATGGGTACGCGAGTTATGGTTCTCAAGTAGATGATAATTTGGTACACAGGGAAGTACAAGTCGAGCGAAAAGTCAATCCCAGAAACCCGGTTTCTTCAAGAAACCGGGTTTCTTCGTCCCTCACTCACCTACTCCTTTCCCGCTCAAAGAATATGTATGAAGCCGCGACCGGGGTGACCGGAGCAGAGGGGCTCTAGGGGAAAAAGAATAATACACAATCGAATGACAGGAAGAAAGTAAAAAGAATGTGATTGTACCTTTCTGGCAACATCAAGGTAAAATTAGTCACAGTCATAGACATTCCCCTAACTGATAAACTGTTTGCCAACGGCGTGATGGGCAGTTGATATGGAAGTTAAAGATGTTAAAGACCTGAAACAGCGATACGCAAAAGGAGAAAGAAATTTTCAAGATGTGGTTCTGTCTAAGGTCAACCTCACTGGAGTCAACCTGAGTGGAATCAACCTGAGTCGGGCGATCTTAAATAATGCTTCCTTAAGTCGGGCAATTTTAAGTGGAGCTAACCTAAGTAAAGCTTCCCTATATAAAGCCAGGTTGAATCGAGCCAACTTTAGTAACACCAATTTGAGTGAAGCAAATCTAAGTGAGGCAAATTTAAAAGGAACCAATTTCACAGGCGCAGATCTTAGAGAAACCAACTTCACAACAGCTATTTACGATGACAAGACCACATTTCCCGAAGGTTTTAACCTCGAAGGTAAAAATCTGATCAAATATGAGACAACTAAATCAGAACGAATAGGCAAGAAGTATTTTTATTTTATAGTTTTATTTACGCTGGTGTTAGCAATTATTATTATATCAAATTATCTCATAAAGTATTTACAGGATTTTGACCAGCCACTACCGGAAAGGATGAGCATGGGTCAAACAATATTAATAGGGAAAGAAGGTGAAGGCAATCAATCATTTCTAGATTTAAAAGAATTAGGAGTTAAGGCAATTACCAAAGGTGATTATTCGCAAGCTAAGCAGTACTTTGAAGATGCAATCGCCAAACATACTAATTCCCCCGAAACTCTAATATATCTCAATAACGCACGAATTGGACAGGAGAAAGCATATACGATCGCCGTAGTAGCTCCGATTGGTCGTGACCCAGGCGATGCGCTCGAAATTTTGCGCGGAGTAGCTCAAATTCAGGATGAAACTAATCGCGATGGAGGCATTAATGGAGTCAGGTTAAAAGTAGTGGTAGTCAATGATGACGACAAGGAAAACGAAGCCAAAAAAGTGGCTGAAGCTTTAGTAAAAACTTCACAAGTTTTAGGTGTCGTTGGACATTGGGCTAGCCAGGTAACATTGGCGGTAAAAGATATCTACAAATTCGGGCAATTAGTAGCAATTTCTCCGATCAGCACGGCTGTTGAATTATCAGGTGCTAGTCCCTATATTTTTCGGACAGTTTTTAGCGATTCTGTAGCAGCAAAAGCATTAGTCGATTACATGGTAGACTATCTGCATATGCAAAAGGCAGCAGTTTTCTATAATTCTCAGAGTGCATACAGTCGTTCTTTAAGGCGAGAATTTACGAATGCTCTTGGGGAAAGAGGTGGAGAAGCGATCGAAATTCCATCAGAACCTAATTTTTTTGATTTGTCATCTCAAGGCTTTATTGCTAAACCAAAAGTAGAAAAAGCTATCGATTGGGGAGCAGAAGCGATTATGTTAGCGCCCAATACAGCTTCCTTAAAAGAAGCACTACTGGTTGCACAAGTCAACAATAATCGATTGCGTCTTTTGGGGGGAGATGACGTGTATGGAGATAAAGTTTTACAAGATGGTGGAAAAGCAGTAGAGGGAATGGTAGTAGCTATTCCTTGGGATATCGACGGCGACCCAGATTCAGGTTTTGTTAAGAATGCCAAACAGCTTTGGGGAGGTGCCCAAATTAACTGGCGCACCGCCATGTCTTACGATGCGGCAAAAGCTTTGATTGCAGCGATCGAGAGATCGACAAGCAAGGGAAACGCGACGCGAGTGCGAGTGCGAGATGCTCTTGTTGGGCCTGATTTTTCTGCTCAAGGAGCCTCGGATACAATTAAATTTTCACAGAAAGGCGATCGCATCAATCCTCCCGTACAATTGGTAAAAATTGTTGCCTCTACAAATAACTACGATTTTGTACCTGTCCCTGCTTCTATTAAAGAATAATATTTATTCCTTTCGATCCCGATCCGATCGCTCAGGGAAAAAAGGTGATTACAAGCGAGTACCGATACCTTTGCACAGACGCCGATCGCTCGGATCGAGATTAGCATTAGTCAGGAGATAATCGCGCACCCAATCGCAACCGCGACTCAATAAATTATCCAAATCTTTCAGTTGCTGCCAATCATATAAAACGATCGTACCGTTCTTATCCGCTAAAGCCAAAACCTTACCGTCGGGGCTAAAACTGACACCCAAAACGCCTTCGCTATGTCCTTTGAGAGTGCGGATGGGACTGCCGTCGCGCCGCCAGAGTTTCACAGTCTTGTCCAAACTCGCAGTAGCGAGAATTTGACCGTCCGGCGACCAAGCCATATCCCAGACTGCATCGTTATGTCCGGTAATAGTTTTCAGCAATGTACCGTCATACTTCCAGAGTTTGACGGTATTGTCAAAACCACCACTAGCCAGAATTTGACCGTCGGGAGACCAAGCGAGAACTCTCACTCCCTCGTTGTGTGCTGGGAGAGTTTTGATGAGAGTGCGATCGCGCTTCCACAGTTTGATAGTACTATCGCCACTGCCAGAAGCAATAATCTCCCCATCCGGAGACCAGGCTACACTATAAACAGTTTTGGTATGCCCTTCCAATGTAAAGGCGCGAGCCCCGCTCCAAGTCCAGATTTTCACGGTATTATCATCATTGGCAGTCGCCAGCATCTGACCGTCCGGCGACCACGCTACATCCCAAATTTCTTCGCTCTTGGCGTCGATAGTTGCAATCCCCGTACCGTCAGACTGCCAAAGTTTCAAAGTTTTGTCCCAACTGACACTCGCTAAAGTCAGACCGTCCGGCGACCAAGCCGCGTTCCACACCTCATCGGTATGACCGGTCAAGGTTCTCAACAGACTACCGTCACTCTTCCAGAATTTGAGAGATCTGTCCGCACTGGTCGATACGAGAGTTTGACCGTCGGGAGACCAAGCGACACTCCTGACTAAATCTTTATGTCCTCTGAGGATTGCGATCGGTTTTTTATCGTCCAAGGGCCACAGTTTCACTGTCCCATCCCCACTCGCTGTCGCCAGAGTGCGTCCGTCCGGCGAGAAACTCACACCATAGATTTGCTGGGTATGTCCGGTGATGGTATCTACCAAGCTACCATCTGGCTTCCAGAGTTTTATGGTAGCGTCATCCCCGGCAGAAGCGATCGTTTTACCATCGGGCGACCAAGCTACACTCCTAACGCCCTTGCTGTGACCGGTGAAAGTTGCCACCTCAGTACCGTCCGCTTTCCACAGTTTCACAGTGCTGTCCCCGCTACCGGTGGCTAAAAGTTGGCCATCGGGCGACCACGCCACACTCCAAACTCCTTGAGTATGTCCGGTGAGGGTTTTAATTGGTGTACCGTCAGCTTTCCAGAGTTTGACGGTTTTGTCCTCGCTGGCGGAAGCGAGAGTTTGACCGTCCGGCGACCAAGCTACGCGCCAAACTTCAGCAGTATGTGCGACGAAGGTTTTTAGCCTTACACCATCTCGATTCCACAGTTTAATCGTGTTATCTCCAGTACCGCCGGATGTGGCGAGAATTTCTCCATCCGGTGACCAAGCTAAACCTCTGACGGAAGCTGTATGTTCTTCCAAGGTTTTTAGCAATGCGCCGTCTTGATTCCACAGTTTGACGGTTTTGTCCCAGCTGGCGGTGGCGAGAATTTTACCGTCGGGCGACCAAGCTACCTTTCTGACTGAATTGCCGTGTCCTTCTAGGGTTTTCAGCCAAGTGCCGTCCGGACTCCAGAGTTTGGCGGTTTTGTCCTGACAGGCAGTCACTATTGTCTTACCGTCGGGCGACCAAGCTACATCCCAAATAATACCGCTATTCTTCTCCAAGCGGTTGCCTTCTTTTACCCAGGCTACTGCTTGCTGTAGCGCGGTCATCACTTGGGCCCGCACTTCCGGGTCACCTTTTGCCCAAGGCGATCGTTGCATTTTTGTTCCCGCTTCCAATCCT
>NZ_JACJUP010000283.1:0-6402 GCF_014748295.1 Planktothrix sp. FACHB-1355
TTACCGAAGCACGCAGTAATAGGCTTTTAAATCTCATAAAATAAAGCTGGATTAGCCAAAAATCTGCGAAAAACCTATATATTTATAGTTGACATTTTTAAATATAAGTGGTAAAATAAATCGTCGATCGGGAATCGAGACTGAGGATTAGAATGCGATCGAGCCATATACTCAGCACGCAATTAATTTAATTTTGGCAAGTTTGAATTTTTCACTTTAACTTCTATCTGGAGATAGATTTTAGAATATTTATAAGCACAGATGAAAGCAGATGAATTTATTGCTTAGATGCGTAAGATTATAAGTATTTGTTGCAGGTAGGAAACAGCGATGTCAGGCCCAAATTTTGATGGCTTTTATGACTTAACTGCCAATTCCGATAATTTTCAGGTAACGGCGGGATTGCTGGGTGGATTGCCGTTCGGACTGCGCGGATTAGAAGGAAATGATTATATTGGCGGTTCCTCTGCGCCGGAAATGATTAATGGCAATCAAGGTAACGATACCGTATCTGGTGGCGAAGGTACGGATGCAGTGTATGGTGGCAAAGGTAACGACTACCTGTACGGAAATCAGGGTAAAGATATCTTATTTGGCGATAACGATGCGGATATTCTTTTCGGCGGTAGCGAGGACGATTATCTTTACGGCAATCAAGGAAACGACCAAATTTCCGGCGACAAAGGCAACGATATTTTATTTGGCGGTAAAGGCGATGACCTTCTCAGCGGTCTGGAAGGAAATGATATTTTAGTGGGAGATTTTGGCAAAGATACTTTAATTGGTGGAGAAGGTCAAGACACAGTTGTACTGCGAACGGATACCGCCGTAAACGATGCAGCTTTAGCAGATATTATCCGCGAATTTAATAACGGTTTCGATCGCATTGGTTTGACTGGCGGTTTAACGGCGGCAGACATTTCTCTGGAAATTGGTTCTCTGGCTGCTGGTAGTTCTGATACTATAATTAGAGTGAAATCTGACGGTGCAATTTTGGGTTGGGTTGAGGGAGTATTGCCAAACCAAATAGGAAGCGATCGCATTGTTTCAGTAGATAGCTTATTAGCAGCAGAAACCAACAATATTAATAACCTTTTATCTGGGATTCCTTTTCACAACAGCATCATCACCGCCGCACCGATTTCATCAACACCGATAAATGTTACACTCGACTCATTACCGCCGCCTTTCCAAACCGAAAGCGCCACCAAATTTTCGCAAACAGTGCCAATTCCAGACAATCCCTCACTGCAAGTACCGACAGGTTTTGAAGTAAACGTATTTGCCGCCGGTTTGGTAAGTCCGCGTTGGTTAGCTGTCACTCCCACCGGCGATGTTTTAGTAGCGGAAACATCCCAAAATCGGATTAGTTTGTTACGAGATAGCAACGCAGATGGTGTCGCCGATGTTCGCACCACTTTTGCCAGTCAGTCAAACGGATTAAATCAACCATTTGGGATGGTTTTTGCCGACAATTACTTCTATCTTGGCAATACTAATGCCGTCGTGCGTTTTCCCTACAGTAACGGTCAGTTGCAATTAATCGGAACAGGCGAGAAAATTGCCGACTTACCAACTGGCGGACACTCCACGCGCAATCTCGCACTTTCTCCGGATGGACAGAAATTGTATGTAGCGATCGGATCTGCTTCTAATGTTAATGTAGAACCTCTGCCACGCGCTTCGGTACAGGTGATGAATCTTGATGGTTCTAACCGACAAACTTTTGCTTTTGGTTTGCGAAATCCAGTCGGACTAGAATTTAACCCGACAAACAGCGAACTTTACACTGTGGTGAACGAACGCGATGGTTTAGGCGACGACTTAGTTCCAGATTACCTCACCAGTTTGAATGCAGGTGAATTCTACGGTTGGCCTTATACTTATCTATCACCAAATCTACTCGATCCGCGCCGCACAGTTAACGGACAAAGCGAAAATCCCGAATTAGCAGCAAGTACTACTACACCCGATGTCTTGTTCCAAGCACATTCCGCACCTTTGGGATTGGAATTTTACAACGGTCAAACTTTCCCCCAAGAATATCGTAACGGTGCATTTGTCGCCTTTCACGGTTCTTGGAATCGCGATCGCGGTACCGGTTACAAAGTTGTGTTTGCGCCTTTCGACACCAATGGTAATCCTTTAGGTTACTATCAAGATTTTCTGGACGGTTTTCTGTTAAATCCTTCTGTACCGACGACTTGGGGAAGACCTACGGGTTTGCAAACTTTACCCGATGGTAGTATGCTCGTTACTGATGATGCCAATAACCGCATTTATCGAATTCAATATTAGGGACTAGAAAAAGTCAAAAGTCAAAAGTCAAAAGTCAAAATTAGGAATTTCTTCCCTTTTCCCTTTCCCTTTGAGAGGGTGCCAAATCCGGTTGCATCGATTGCACAAAAATCGCTTTCTTATCTGCGTTTATCTGCGTTTATCTACCTTCATCTGCGGTAAAAATTTAACCCCGATTCCCACAGATAATATGAGAGCATCAGTCATATACTACCGATGTCACCGGACATGATATAAATAGCGATCGCACAACAACCTTCAAACAAACTCTGACTATTCCTTCACTATCTCAACTAAATCTTCAACCAAAATATTAAATGCCCGCGCTAACTTAAATAAGGCAGTTACATCAGCCATTGCCATTCCATCAGACAAGGCATAAGTTTTAATCGTGCTGTAGGGGACTCCGGAGCGATCGGATACTTCCTTAAGCGACCAACCCTCTTTCGCAGCAAACTCTCTAATCCGCAGTTTGACCAGTCCCATACTTGACAGCAGCTGAATATTCAACTATAATTTTATGATAATTAAAAGCAATCGCCCTCCCAGGTAGCAATCTGAAGGGCGAGCGCTAATTAAAAACAAAACCCCAAAAGGGGAAGTCATTTATATGGTAGCAACAATTCAGCAAGAATCAACAGTAGTTCATCCACAAACTCGCTTTGTTACCGCAGAAGCAATAGCCCAACTTCTGGGAGTGCATCCGGAACAGCTTACACAAATACGCTGTTGGGCGCACGTTATCTTGGTAGTGGGAGATGGTATCAGCAGATTTGTCAGCTACGCCGACTTGCCGCCGATCGTAGCAGTCGAACCACCGACCACCAAGGACTTTCTCGCTTGGCGCAAGCGTTGGCGCAAAACCAGAACATATACAGCGCCTCAATTTTGGGTGGAATTCTACGCCCAAAAGTTTCAGCAAGCTGGTTCTTTGACACAACTGCACAAATGGGGAGAATTGGTCAGCCAAATCAACTTTGGTTTTAATTTACCATCTGTGCAGTCATTGCAAAGCATTTATCAAGAGCTAACACAGCAATATAGGTGGCAAACGTCCTTAACTTAGCTCTACATAATTGTCATATCGTTATTCAACAAGAAGTTCTCGACAATATAATTGGCGACAGACCTCCCCAACAGCAGCCCATCTGTATTATCAGATGAGAAATGAACTCCCGCATAAAGACGGCTGATCGAGGTTTCCTCTGCTGCTTGCGAAAAACTATCATACGATCGAGAAATGTTGGGATTATCTAGCGCATTGGCAGTAAAACTGACATCGTTACCGAAGATAGAACTCAAAACTATCTCTGCCGCGCCACTTTGGGCGCTGTGTCCCGATACGTAACCGGGAAACGCCGGAGTCCCCAGCAGAGGTTCCCAGTTCGGATCGGTTTCTGTCAGGGGATTATTATCGGTGTCAGCTTGTCGAATCGCAGTAATCGGTCGCCAGGAATTATAGGCATACTTGGTATCCCAACTCGCAATGGAAGTGTCAGCCAATGCAATATTCAACAAAGCGAACATACGCGCATCTTCCAGGAGACTATTGCCATGCCTTAAAGACATTTCTTGTGCGATTTGATTCCAGAAAGTAGGTGGGGTAAAAGCATTGGGACTGCCCGCCCAGAATCTGGCAATTTCTGTTTGTTCGGCAGTGCGAGTAGCGCTATTTTTGCTGCCCAATTCTTTAACTAAATTGAACTCGGCTGCGTATTCGGCGCTATTCAACAGCTTTGGCCCGGTCAAGCGAAACTGAGATGTGCTTCTAATCCCAAAAGGCGTAACATCCGCCCACTGAGGTGTCGTTGCCGGTGCAAAGTTGGGGGGAGTCGGTACCCAGCTGCCGGGATTGGATTGTGGCGTGTAAGGAACTTGGATGTTTGAACCATCCGTACTCCGCCACTCGATAATGCGATCGGCTACAAATAGGCCCAAGGCAACGCCATCACTTTCCGATTTACCGTCGGGAACTTGCGCCAGAGATGACGCCAATGCCGCATCCAAGCTAGCTTTTTGTTGGGGGTAGGCATTGACTAAAACGCGATGTGCCGCCGCAGCGGCAGCAGCTTCAGGGGAAGCAAAAGCAGGTGCTTCTGTGTCCACTCGGTAGGGAGAGAAAGTATTTGCAATGGCATTAACAGCATCGTAAATTGCTGTATGTACCATTGCCATATTCCGAGTTGCCATCCCGCCTGACGTTCTCTCTACCCGCATCGCATTCAGCAGGGTCTGATTCCAATCAATAACCACATTCGTAGCATCGGCAGAAACAAAGTTTTTGAATGCCGGATCGAACTGGAAAGTAGGTGAAAATTGCCGTCTTTCTGTCAAGCCCAAAACGTTTAAGTGGGATAGGGCAATAGAGCGATCGCCACGGTAAGTTTGATTGACATCTGCGTTATTCTGTAGATAGAAGTCCAGATCGACAACCTCAGAAAAGCGGCGTCCCTCCACCAGTCCGCGAGTTTGCAGATGCTCGAATAATTGCTCGTTGTTGAAAGAAGCTAAATCGCGGTTGTTCTCGCGATAGAAGTTTAAGTTTACCAACCGAGAAAATACCCGTCCCTCAGCAATTCCGTGTGTTTGCAGATGCTCGAATAATTGCTCGTTGCTAAAAGAAGCTAGATCGCTGTTGTTCTCGCGATAGAAGTTTAGGTCTACCAACGGTAAAAATTGGCGTCCCTCCTTCAGACCAAACTTCTGTAAGTGTTCAAACAGTTGATTCTCGGTAGTCAAACCTGCCGCTGGCAAGTCAGAATGTACAGCTTGGTAAAAAGCGGCATCAAATATCTTAGGAGTCATAGTTTCATAATTTACGGATAGATACTCAAATATCTATCGGATGGCTTTTGACAATAAGTATATTTTCTCATATACAGCCGCACGATCGCTTGCGTCTGTTAATAAGCTAAGATTGTTAAAGATTTATTACTGTTTTCGCTAACTCCCTGTTCTCAAAGGCTGCTATGACGCTCCCTATTCGCAACGTTGCCATTATTGCCCACGTAGACCACGGCAAAACCACTTTAGTTGACGCTCTGCTCAAACAATCCGGCATCTTCCGCGAAGGGGAAGAAGTACCTGATTGCGTCATGGACTCCAACGCGATCGAGCGGGAGCGCGGCATTACTATTCTGGCAAAGAACACAGCCGTTAAATATAAAGACACGCTGATCAATATAGTTGATACCCCCGGACACGCTGACTTTGGCGGTGAAGTCGAACGGGTGTTGGGTATGGTGGATGGCTGTCTGCTGATTGTAGATGCCAACGAAGGCCCAATGCCCCAAACCCGCTTCGTACTGAAAAAAGCCCTGGAAAAGGGATTGCGCCCTATTGTAGTGGTGAATAAGATCGATCGACCCCAAGCAGAACCGCATAAAGCGATCGACAAAGTATTAGACCTGTTCCTAGAATTAGGTGCAGATGACGACCAATGCGATTTTCCCTATCTATTTGCCTCCGGTTTGGGTGGATACGCTAAAGAAGACCTGAAAGACGAAGGCAAAGATATGCAGCCTTTGTTTGACGCTATTTTGCACCACGTACCGCCACCGGTCGGCGACCCCAACAAGTCGCTGCAACTGCAAGTCACGACTCTAGACTATTCCGATTATCTGGGTCGGATAGTCATCGGTCGCATCCACAACGGTACGATCAAAGCCGGTCAGCAAGCGGCATTAGTAACGGAAACCGGTGCAATTGTAAAAGCCAAAATCACCAAGTTAATGGGATTTGAAGGCTTGAAGCGGATTGAAATGGCAGAAGCTTCCGCCGGAAACATCGTCGCCGTAGCCGGTTTCGCCGATGCGAATATTGGGGAAACGATTACCTGTCCCGACGAACCGCAAGCACTACCGCTGATTAAAGTAGACGAACCTACCTTGCAGATGACGTTCTCGGTGAACGATTCGCCGTTCTGCGGACAGGAAGGACAATTTGTCACCTCTCGGCAATTGCGCGATCGACTCATGCGAGAATTGGAAACCAACGTCGCCCTCCGCGTCGAAGAAACCGACTCCCCCGACAAATTCCTCGTTTCCGGTCGCGGTGAATTGCACCTGGGTATCCTCATCGAAACCATGCGCCGCGAAGGTTACG
>NZ_JACJUP010000284.1:0-6370 GCF_014748295.1 Planktothrix sp. FACHB-1355
ATCTCTACTTAACTCCCCCTCAAGCGGCTGATTATCTGCATCGGCTGGGGTATTTGCAGACAGCGCAGTCTTTTGGCGACTTGAAAAAAGCTATCCTGAGTTTTCAGAAGGCTGAAGGTTTGAAAGCGAACGGCGAACTCGATCCGCAAACAGTATTGCTGTTAAGTGGAGCTTTTTTACAGGGCGTACCGACTCTATCCAAGTGAAGCTAAGCTAAATCAAGTATGCAATGCGAGTAATCGCGTTGGTTGTGTAATACTACAAAAAGATGTATTATTGTATTACACAGGAGCAGCGTGCGGGGTCAACGATCGCGTCAAGGGAAGGAGAAATGAGTAAAAATCCCCAGCAACCAGAAGCATCTTCTGCCGTTTTAGGCGGACAAAATGCTCCTCATGCAGCATTGGTGCAACAGCTGGATTTAATGATTCGGGCGCTTTACCCGCTGCTGTACATTGTCGCCGCTGAAGAAGAACCAGTGGAAGAAGTGCTGCATCAAGTAGCCGAACGTGGAAGTAAGCGCAAACTATTGTTTTGGGATATTGTGCGCGGTTGGAATGACAACGGCGCGGATAAAGGCTCGGCAATGGGAGCGTTAACTCGCATTGCCAAGGTAAGCGACCAAGAAGCTGCTAAACAAAAACAAAATGAGCAGGAATCGACTATTTTTGTGCTGCGGGATTTGCACCCGATTTTGAGATTTCCCTATACGGATAGAAATGCGCCGGTGGTGAGGGAGTTGCGGAATTTGGCGCGATCGCTAAAGCGCAGTCGCCAAACTTTAATTCTGACCGCTCACACTTTAGAATTGCCAGTGGAGTTGAGGGAAGAAACAACGGTGATTGACTTCCCTTTGCCAGATGTGCATGAAATTAATTACCTGATTAACTCTCTAGTAAAACCAGAAAATCTGAAGGTGAGCGGATTAGCTAAAGAACAATTAGTTAAAGCTTGTCAGGGATTGAGTCGAGCTAGAATTAGGCGCGTATTGGCGAAAGCTTTGATTGGGGAGAAACAAAAAGTAGATGAAACAGTTATTGATGCCGTACTGGATGAAAAAAAGCAGGCAATTCGCCAAACGGAAATCTTAGAATTTTACAAAACCACGGAATCTCTAAAAACTGTTGGCGGATTGGAAAATCTCAAGCAGTGGGTGCGGATGCGTCAAGATGCGTTTACCGAAGATGCGAGACGCTACGGTATTCCCAATCCTAAAGGGGTTTTATTGGTGGGAATTCAAGGTACTGGAAAATCGCTTTCTGCTAAGACGATCGCCCACGAATGGCGCTTACCTTTGTTGCGTTTGGATACGGGGAGATTGTTTGGCGGAATTGTCGGCGAAAGCGAAAGCCGCGTGCGACAAATGATTCAAATATCGGAAGCGATCGCGCCCTGCGTTTTGTGGATTGATGAAATTGATAAAGCGTTTGGCAATATCGCCTCTGGCGTCGATGGCGATTCGGGAACTTCTCGGCGCGTATTCGGTAGTTTGATTACCTGGATGCAGGAAAAAACGACGCCGGTGTTTATTGTGGCGACGGCGAATAATGTGCGAATTTTGCCTGCGGAATTGTTGCGAAAGGGCAGATTTGATGAAATTTTCTTTTTGAATTTGCCTACAGAAGCCGAACGCATGGAAATCTTTAAAGTGCATTTGCAGCGCTTGCGCCCCAGTCGGATGCGCGACTTCGATTTCGCAATGTTGGCGAGAAGCGCCAAAAATTTCAGCGGTGCGGAAATCGAGCAAGTAATTGTAGATGCGATGTATCGTGCGTTTGGACAAAGGCAAGATTTCACCACTTTGGATATTTTGCGATCGATTGAGGAGACAGTGCCATTGGCTGCGATCGCCCGTCACCAAATCGACGAATTGAAACTCTGGGCTGCTGAAGCGGGAGCCAGAACTGCTTCTAACGATACTCGATTAATGGAGGAATTGAAACGATTCACGCTCAAAAAAGATATCGGCTCGTTGGAAGTAGATTGAAGGAGAATTGCAAATTGCAAATTTTAGATTTCAAATTTAATTAAATCTGAAATCTGCAATCTCAAATTTCAAATCTAATTAAATCTGAAATCTGCAATCTCAAATTTGAAATTAACTTAGGAGAGTTAAACTCATGTCGCACTTTACTGCTATCAAAACCGAGTTAAGAGATGTAAACGCTCTGGTGATGGCGTTAGAAGATCTGGGATTCAAAGATAAGGTTGAAATCCACGCAGAAGCGCAGCGTCTTTACGGTTTTGAGGGCGATTTACGTCAGGAAACGGCAGAAGTTGTGATTCGCCGCCAGCACTTGGGCGCTGCTAGCAACGATATCGGTTTCAAACAGCAAGATGATGGCACTTATGAAGCTGTGATTTCTTCATACGATCGCGCCTACAAGTATTCTCAACAATGGTTGAACAAGCTAACTCAACGTTATGGCTATCATCAGCTGATGGCAACAGTACCGGAGCAAGGCTTCACCGTTGAAGAGGAAGAAACCTTAGAAGATGGTACGATTCGCGTCTTAGTAGCACGCTGGGTGTAAGAGAATTGCAGATGGCAGATTGCAGATATCAAATTTGATATCTGCAATTTTCAATTGGAAATTCTATGGTACAATTCGGATGGTACTGGCGCGATCGCTGTTAGCGAATGGCAGATGGCAAATTTCAGATATCAGATTGAATGAAACACATTTCTTTCAATTTGAAATCTTCAACCTCAAATTTGAAATTTCCCAAGGAAAATTTTATGTCTCATTTCACGACAATCAAAGTCCAAATCAAGAATGGCGAAGTTTTGCATGAGGTATTGCAGGAGTTGGGATATCAGGTAGAACGCAACACTTATGTGAGAGGATATAATGGCGATCGCACTCAGGCAGAGTACACGATCCGTCAGTCAAACGGCTACGATTTGGGCTTTCGTTACAACACAGAAAGCGAAGGCTACGAATTAGTGGCAGATTTTTGGGGAGCGAAGATTAATCAAAAACAATTTATTAATTCAATTTCTCAAAAATATGCACACAAAACTTTGATGGCAACTGTGCAAGAGCAAGGTTTCAATGTTGAAGAAGAAGAAACCCTAGAAGATGGTACAGTGCGGGTAGTTGTGGCAAAGTGGGTGTAGTACCGCTATGCGGAAGTCAAAAGTCAAAAGTCAAAAGTCAAAAGTCCTTTGAGCGTGAGGCATTCAAGAACTTCCGATCTGGTGGGTTACTTCTGCCGTGCTGCACTAGCGATAATAGGCTTTCCCAACGGTATGCTATTGAAAGTATTAGTTGGGAAAGCCTAGTTGGCTCTTTCGGCTTTATGGTGAAAAATATTCTTTATGTTACAGATAAGGCAGATGGTGGGTTACGGCACGGTTCGTTAATTATTGGTGGAAAGCGCTGAATTTATTGCCCGTGCCTAACCCACCCTACGAAATATAGCAATAGCCAAGGCAATTAGGATCTTCTTAATTCCACCTTTCCCTCCTCCCTCTCCCTCTTTCCCCTAGCCCCTAGCCCCTAGCCCCTAGCCCCTGGATATAACAGTCTACTTTGAAAATGCTTGCACGCGATCGATACAACCGAGTTTAACAGCTTCAGTCAAAACATCTCGATTTTTAATTCGCTTAAAGAACAGCGCCGCGTAATTCCGCTGCATCTGCGTGCCATTAAACAAATAGTACTTAATTCTATCTTTTCCGCGAGCAGTGTTCACCAAACCCAGCACAAAATCAACGAGTTTGTAAGTAGCTGTGTTCTCATCAACTTCCAGCGCTTCCATCAGAAAATCCACATCGGAAACGCTACCGTTTTTAGCCATTGCCACAAAAGTATCGTAGCGGTTAGTAAATTTTTCTTGTAAAGCTTGTTTGGCTTTTGGTTCTGGTTGGTTTTGCAGTAGTCGATCGGCAACTTTTCGCACTTGCCAAAACGGATCTTTCAAAGCTAGAATTACCAAATCCAAGCCTGCATCGCCATACTTCAACGCTTCATGAAGTGCTGCTATTCTTGTTTCTACAAGAGGACTTGCCAGACGGTGCTTAACGCCGGTCAGTCCGCCCAAAACGGCGGCAGTAATTGGGCTGGGAGTTTGATTGCCCAAAACGACATCATCAGATCTGGGCCGATCGCAATTGAATGCCATTGCAGTTTTATGCTTGTACTACTCTCTGTATTATGCCTTGTGGAAGTGCGATCGGCTATAGCACGCTGGGCGAATTTTGCGATCGCAAGCCCCACACTTTAATAGTTTTGTCATTACTGCCGCTGACAATTGTATTGCCATCTAAGCTAATCGCAACTGAATTCACCACTTTTGAATGCCCTTTTAAGGTGCAA
The DNA here is from genome assembly GCF_014748295.1 of Planktothrix sp. FACHB-1355. Taxonomy (NCBI): domain Bacteria; kingdom Bacillati; phylum Cyanobacteriota; class Cyanophyceae; order Oscillatoriales; family Microcoleaceae; genus Planktothrix; species Planktothrix sp. FACHB-1355. Next base: position 4,323 of record NZ_JACJUP010000284.1, read on the forward strand.
AGAAGGTGACCTGTCTGCAAATTCCACAGTTTGATAGTATTATCCCAACTACCGCTAGCGATCGTTTGCCCATCCGCACTAATGGTAACGCAACTAACCCAGTTTGAATGTCCCGTAAGGGTACGAATTTCTTTACCTGTCTGTAAATCCCATATTTTAATAGTCTTGTCTTCACTGCCGCTGACAAAAGTCTTTCCATCCGGGCTTATGCAGATAGAACGAACCGGATGTAAATGGTTTTTTATGGTGGGGAAACGAAACTGTCCTGTGTAGGAATGGAAAGCTTGAATGGTGTTATCTCTACTACCGCTGACAATAGTTTTTCCATCCGGGCTTATGCAGACGGAATAAACAGCGTTGGAATGCTTTTTGAAAGTGCGAATAACTTCTGCTGTCTGTAAATTCCACACTTTGATAGAATTGTCGCTGCTACCGCTAACTATGGTAAGATTATCTGGGCTATAACCCACAGAATGAACAAACTTTGAATGTCCTTTTAGGATAGTTTGAAGCCGTTTTGTCTGCAAGTTCCACACATGAATGTTTTCTCCATCACTATTAACCAATCTAAGACCATCCGGGCTATAGCAAAGGGAACGAACTGAGTTTGAATGCCCTTTAAGCGTAGTTTGAAAATGTCCGGTTGACAAATCCCACAATTTGATAAATTTGTCGTAACTACCGCTAGCGATCGTCTGCCCATCCGGGCTAATTGCAACAGAAGCAACCCAGTCTCTATGCCCTTCTAGAGTGCGAATGCAGTTAAAAAAATTATAGGGAATGTAATCTTGTAACGCTTGTTTTACTTTTGGTTCTTCTCTTTGGTAGAGTAGCGGGTAAGCAGCCCACTTCAGCTGCCCTAATTCTCCTTTCCAAACCTGGAGTGCCAAATCTAAACCAGCTTCCCCATAATTAAACGCCTCTTTTAGTGCTGTTATTTGTTGCTCTATATCTGGGCTTGCCAAGCGCCTTTTTACGCCTTCCAAACCTCCCAAAACAACTGCACTAGCTGGGGCTGGATTTTGACCGCCAAGAACGGCATCGGATTCTCTAGGTTGATTCATATGACGGTACTATTATCGATATTGCCATGAAAGCAGAAGTGCGATCGGACTGAAACAGGGGGAGAGTAAAACTACCGTGAGAAACCGGGTTTCTTTCCTTCAAAAGGCCGATCTTTGGTTGTTACAGCCCAAAGAAACCCGGTTTCTTAGTTTACTCAATTGCTCTTATAGCCAATTTTGGCTAAATTTAATTAAAATTCAGTGCATTCTATCATTTTTTTATTCTATCTTTATCAAAAAGGAAGCGCAAGTAAAATGCCAGAACTAAGACAAAACCTCATTACCAGAGACTGGGTAATCATCGCTACCGAAAGAGCAAAAAGACCCGACCAATTTGCAGCTATCAGAACAGAAGCGCCGCCAATACCGTGCTATAAAGAAGATTGCCCTTTTTGTTTTGGGAACGAGCATCGCACCCCAGAAATTGAATTATTGTGTTTGAGCGACGATCGGGGATGGAGAGTACGGGTAGTGCCAAACAAATATCCCGCGCTTTCTTGTCTGGGAGAAAGAGTCAGGAAAACAGAGGGGATTTATCGCTCTATGTCGGGAGTGGGAATCCACGAAGTAGTGATCGAACATCCCCGCCACGATATCACTATTGCTTTGCTTAGCATCCCAGATGTTGCCAATATTTTGAATGTGTACCGTCAAAGATATAGGGATATCAGAAAAGACCCCCGCATTGAGGCAATTGTGATCTTCAAAAATCACGGACAAGAGGCGGGAACATCCCTGGAACATCCTCACTCACAAATTACCGCTACACCAATTGTACCTTCCCAAATTCGTATCCGGATAGAAGAAGCGATCCGGTTTTTTGATGATATGGGAGAATGTATATTTTGTCGAACTTTAGCGCAGGAAATGGAAGCTCAGGAGAGAATAGTTTTCGAGAGCAAACACTTTGTTGCTTTTATTCCTTATGCCGCACTTTCGCCGTTTCATGTTTGGATTTTTCCCCGCCGACATACATCTTCTTTT
>NZ_JACJUP010000285.1:0-6433 GCF_014748295.1 Planktothrix sp. FACHB-1355
CCGATCTTCGTCTCGTGCGCCCATTGCTACAGTTGCTACGTAAACATTGCCGTAGGTCATGGCGATCGCACCCAGGTCTTTTTTCGCAGCAGGTTTACCGGCGGCGGCAAATTTAGCGACTGCTCCCCGTGGAGTAGCTTTCGACATTTGCCCGCCCGTGTTGGAATAAACACCTGTGTCGAGAACGAGTATATTAATGTTGCGACCGCTGGCAATTACGTGGTCTAATCCTCCGTAGCCAATATCGTAAGCCCAACCGTCACCGCCAATAATCCAAACGCTCTTTTTGACTAAATAATCTGCCAGAGATTTGAGATTTTTGATTTGGGATTTGAGATTGGGTTCGAGTTGGGAATTCAGCAGTTCTTCTAAGCGTTGTTTGAGTTGGGCGACGCGATCGCGCTGTTCCCAAATGTCTGCTTCATCGTTTTGTGCGGCACTCAGGATACCGTTGGCAAGTCCTTCGCCTATTTGAGTTGCCAATTTGGTCAGTAACTCAACGGCAAATTGAGTTTGTTTGTCAATGGAAATGCGGAATCCCAATCCGAATTCGGCGTTATCTTCAAACAGAGAATTCGACCAAGCTGGGCCGCGTCCTTCGCTGTTGTGCGTCCAAGGAGTTGTGGGCAAGTTACCGCCGTAGATGGAAGAACATCCGGTGGCGTTGGCAATTACCATGCGATCGCCAAACAATTGACTCACCAATTTCAGATAAGGCGTTTCTCCACAACCAGCACAAGCGCCTGAAAACTCAAACAAAGGTTCTTGCATTTGTTGTTGAGCGATCTTGGTCAATTTCAATTCCCGGCGATCGGGATTCGGTAAACTGAGGAAATAATCCCAATTTGTCCGTTCGTGTTCCCGCAATGGTAATTGCGGTTCCATATTAATCGCTTTCAATTTCGGTTGAGATTTATTTTTCGCCGGACAAACATCGACGCAAACACCGCAACCAGTGCAGTCTTCTGCGGCGACTTGAATGGTGAATTTTAATCCCTTCCAATCGTGGTCTTTCGCATCGGTACTCTTGAAAGTTGCCGGTGCGTTTTCCAGTTGTGCTGGTTCGTAAACTTTACTGCGAATAACGCTGTGAGGACATACCATCACGCACTTGCCGCATTGAACGCAAACATCCGCGTCCCAAACCGGAATTTCTTGGCAGATGTTACGTTTTTCCCATTTCGATGTGCCGCTGGGATAGGAACCATCGATCGGCAAAGCGCTGACTGGCAATTCGTCGCCGCGTTTGGCAATTATTTGACCGAGAACTTCCCGAACGAAGGCGGGGGCGGTATCCGGTACGGGCGATCGCATATTTATTTCGCTATCTACCTTATCTGGCACTTTGACTGCAAAAAGATTGTCCAGACTGTTGTCGATCGCGTTTATATTCATTTGGACAATTTTTTCGCCTTTCTTGCCGTAAGTCTTTTGGACGAACTTCTTAATTTCAGCGATCGCTTCTTCTCGTGGCAGCACCCCAGATAAAGCAAAGAAACACACTTGCATCACTGTATTGATGTGTCCGCCCATGCCGCTTTCTTTGGCAATTTTGGTAGCGTTCGATACGTATAATTTTAGCTTCTTGTTAATGATTTGCTCTTGCACCGAACGCGGCAGGTGGCTCCAAACTTCCTCCGGATCGTAGGGGCTATTCAGCAAGAAAGTAGCACCTGGGATAGCAATATCAAGCATCTCAAATTGTTCCAAAAATCCCCACTGGTGACAGGCAACAAAGTTAGCTTTACCGATCAGATAAGTAGAACGAATAGGATTCGGCCCAAAGCGGAGGTGAGATACTGTTACCGAGCCTGATTTCTTGGAATCGTAAACGAAGTAACCTTGGGCGTAGTTATTAGTTTCTTCGCCGATAATTTTGATCGAGTTTTTATTAGCGCCTACCGTACCGTCGGAACCCAAACCGTAGAAAACGGCTCGCACTACGTTATCTGGTTCGGTGGAGAATTGCGGATCGAATTCTAGACTGGTGTGGCTGACATCATCGTTGATGCCAACGGTGAAATGATTCTTCTTCTCTTGTGGGGTGGGCGTCTGTTGTGGGGTGGGCGTCTCGCCCGCCACTAAATTATCGAATACGGCTTTAACCATCGCTGGCGTAAATTCTTTGGAAGATAAGCCGTAACGTCCGCCCACAATCGATTTTAGATTTAAGATTTTGGATTTGAGATTGGGATCGCTTTGAGCTTCTTGGATCGCGACGACTACATCCAGATATAATGGTTCGCCGCTGGCACCCGGTTCTTTGCAGCGATCTAAAACTGCGATCGCTTTTGTTGTTGCTGGTAAGGATTCGACAAATCGCTTGCTGTCAAATGGGCGATACAATCTGACTTTTACAACGCCCACTTTTTCCGCAGGCGAGACGCCTGCGCCACTGACGCCTGCGCCACTGTTGAGGTAATCTACTGTTTCGTGAACTGCTTCGCAACCGGAACCCATCAAAACAATGACTCGTTCTGCTTCCGGATCGCCGTAATATTCAAATAGCTGATATTGACGCCCGGTTAGTTGGGCGAATCTATCCATTACTTTTTGAGTAATATCCGGACAAGCTTGATAGAAAGGATTGACTGTTTCCCGCGCTTGAAAGTAGACATCGGGGTTTTGGGCTGTACCCCGTACTACTGGACGATCGGGAGTGAGTGCGCGTTCTCGATGAGCGAATATTAGCTCGTCGGGGATAAATCCGCGCAGCTCTTCTGTCATAATTTCTACTTTTTGAACTTCGTGAGAAGTGCGGAAGCCATCAAAGAAATGTACAAAAGGAATGCGCGATTCTAAGGTAGCTGCGGTGGAAATTAAAGCAAAATCGTGGGCTTCTTGCACCGAGGCGGAACACAACATCGCAAAGCCGGTGGCGCGGGCAGCCATAACATCGCTGTGATCGCCAAAAATAGAGAGGGATTGGGCGGCTAGCGATCGCGCTGCTACGTGAAACACTGTCGGCGTCAATTCCCCTGCAATTTTGTACATATTCGGGATCATCAATAACAATCCCTGAGATGCGGTGAATGTGGTAGTTAGCGCCCCTGTTTGCAACGCGCCGTGAACAGCACCGGCAACCCCTCCTTCGCTTTGCATTTCCACCACTGAAGGTACCGTGCCCCAAATATTGGGTTTGTTCTCTGATGTCCACGCATCCGCCCACTCAGCCATCGGTGAAGAAGGGGTGATCGGATAAATGGCAATCACTTCATTGAGGCGGTAGGCAACATAAGCAACTGCTTCGTTACCATCTAGAGTTACATAAGTTTTTTTACTCATTTTCAAACCTTTTGGTAGCTTTATATACTGCTTTCTTGTCAGAATTTCGAGGTGAATTTTATAGTTCTAAATTCTGGCAATTCTACTCATTTTTTGCGGAAATCACCTGTAATTATTTGGCGATCGCACTTGCATAAAATATAGCTCCTGGGAACGAAAATAAAACAACATTTATGTTGCTTTATAGCAACCGATGAAAGTCAGGATGTTGTTAATGCCTAAAATGCTTGATTCGATGCGCTTCTTCCCCTAGCATAGCCTATCGCTATATCATCTAACCAAATATAGATTAGTTGGGAAAATTCTTAGCATTTTTTAATGCTATTTCAATTTGCGATATACTTAATAAAACTTCAAAAAAATTTCTGTAATTTTTACAACTAATTGATTGTTTTTTTATTTATTGCTGATTTCTGAACGGAAAAACCTCACCCCTTCTTTCGGCTGCGAAGAAGGGGGTTATGCGCCCCTCCCCGTGGCGGAAAGGGGCTGGGAGTGGGGTTAAATCAAATGTCGTATATCCGAGATTCTGCCGCCTCTGGATATTCTTCGCAGTATTCCTGGAATGCTGTTTTATCAATTTTCTTTGACCGCTGATGAGCTGCTTCGGCTTGCAGTTCTTCTACAATATCCCAAGCCACAGCACAGTCTTTAGAAGTAGCACCTTTTTCGGCACAAATAGCACGAGCATTGGCAATAGCTTTTTCGATTTCGGACTCCATGAGAACTTCTTTGGGTTGTTCTACAAAGTCACCTTTAGTAAGAATGTCGGTAATAGAGACGATCCCCAGCAGTTTGTCTTGAATTACTGGTGCCCTCCGGATGCCAGTATTAGCAAATAACCGCGCCACATATTCCACACCGAGATCCGGATTTACGACGATGCAGGGCTTGGTCATAATTTCGTAGACGCGCACTTTTTTGGGGTCTATTCCAAAAGCAGTCACTTTGTAAACAATATCGGTCTCAGTAACAATTCCGTAAGAATCTCGATCGTGACGGCGCTCCACAATTAAGGCTCGCAAACCTTTGTCTTTGAGCAATTTTACTGCTTCAGCCACCGTTGCCGAGCCGCGAATGGTGACTACTGCTTTGGTCATTATGTCTGCTGCTTTCAGCATTTTTTGTACCTCTATTCGTTATTTTTCATTTGTAATTTGCTATTTTATTTTAATATAGCAAATTATTGCTGACTTCTGAAAACTTTATGTTCTCCTTGCGTATTGCTATTAGCTACGAAAAATGTGCGGCAAACCATCACGAATGAGACGCATAAGTTTGGCTGCGTAGCAGATAGTCAATCTCTTCTAAAGCATCGTCAATTCCTTTTTGGGCAATCGGCGAAAGCGATTCGCCTAACTCAAAGTTAACTGCCGGTACCTTCACCAACCAAGCATGAGGATAACGACCGTAGAGTGCTTTCGTGAGGGCGAGAAGCGATCGCGGATCGCTTGTGTGGGTCATCGTTTTTCCGGATTCGATCGGTTCGATCGCTAACACCTCCACTTTTTTTACCTCCGGCGAACTACTTGCGTCTACAAAAATTGCACCGTAGGCATCTTGCAATCTGTCCGCCAGTTCTGGTGTGAGTTGCTGCAAAGCTAGGGAATCTACATTTGGCACTCCCCATGCTTCCACTGCTTTGGCAACGCAAGGGCCAATAGCATCATCGCTACGCAAATCGTTACCATAACCGATGATGACAAAACATTTATTAAGTGTTTGTAACGTAACCGCCAGATTACAATTCATATTATTTCAAATTTCGTAGGCGATCTTTGCTTGTACTCTAACGCTCCAACTTGCGTTACTTTAACAATATTCCAAAATTACCTCTTTTTGCTTATCTCTTAACAATTTGACTAACTCCTCTATTAAATTTCGACGAATAGAAATATTCTTGGGCAACAAAGGATTTTGATAAAAATCATTTATCTTTTGCCCCAACAAGAACAAGATCGAATCTGCCTCTAGAATTTCCCGCACCAACATAACCGCGCCGTTGTTATCGTTGGGCAATCTAGTCACATCGCAATTACAAGCTTTTAAAATTTCAATCACCTTGGAAATGGTTAAAATTCCTTCTGTAACTAAATCCACTCCCTTTAATTGTCCAATTGGCGGCAAGTCCTTCCGCATCGTGGAAATATCCATTTCAATAGTTTCTCCTAAATACTTAGCTACAATATTGCCCGTAGTACCGCCGCAGACTATTTTGCGACCGTCGAAATTCAAAAAATTTTCAACATAATAATTATCCTTACTTTTTTCCAAAGGAGGGCCTGTGAAAACCATCAACGGATTTCGTTTTCTGACATATACGCCGACAAATGTCGCATCATCGCCGATTTTGCCTCGATAAAGAGAATGGGTTTCGGCGATGACGCTATGAATAATATGACGAACTGAATTAGTTTGTTTGATAAACAAAGCTTGTATGAATTCGGCTATACTTTCCCAACCCCAACCAAAATTTAAGGTTTGGCCTAACCCAGCGTATAGCACTCCGTCACTGACCGCCCCTATAAAATCCCCTCTTTCCAGGAAACCCTCCGAAACGGTGATTTTTTTATCCAATATTTTTTCGGTTTTATGTTCTAACTTAATTAATTTCCCTTGACTGAAAAAAAATACGGGCGGATTATCAAAGTTAATTACTTCAAACTTATTACTTTTATGATCGATTTGAATAATCGTAAATGTCGCGTAAGCAATCTTTCTTACTTGGCAGATAGGTAAAGTGCCGATCGTGGTTTTAATTACTTCCTCAAGCGGCACATCAGCATTAAGCATCGTAATCAGAATTTCTGTAGTTAAGGTGGCCAGAATATTGGCTTTGACGCCGCTTCCCAAGCCATCAGACAACACGATGGTAGTTTTATTTTCTGTTTTGCGGAATTTGACTTTATCGCCGCAAAGTTCTTCCCCTTTTTTATTCAAGCTTAGCTCGTAAATATCCAAAAAATTATCCATCGTCCTCTTCTTCTCCAATTTCATGTTCGAGCATTTTAATTATTTTGAGAAGGCTGACTTTGGTTTCGGCAGTAGTCTCACCCAGCAAACCAGCAATTTCTTGGGCTACTTTCATTTGGTTATCTACTACTTCATTAACCTTAACTACAGTTTCTTTTCTTAGTTTTACCATTTC
>NZ_JACJUP010000286.1:0-6426 GCF_014748295.1 Planktothrix sp. FACHB-1355
CTATTTGGCGGTACAATTCGGGAAAATATTGCGATCGGACAACCATCAGCTACCCTAGAAGAAATTATAGAAGCAGCACGACAAGCTGGGGCAGATTTGTTTATTAAAAAGCTGCCGATGGGGTACGAAACGCAAATAGGAGAAGGTGGGGGAATGTTATCTGGAGGACAGAGACAAAGAATTGCGATCGCTCGTGCTTTATTAGGTAATCCCCAACTATTAGTTTTCGACGAAGCTACCAGTCACCTTGATGCTGAATCCGAGCGAATTATTCAGAATAATCTTACCAATATTCGCAAAAATCGTACCACCATAATTATCGCTCATCGCCTCTCCACAGTGCGTAATGCTGACTTAATTTTGGTGCTGGATAAAGGCGTTTTAGTGGAAAGTGGAACTCACGAAGAGTTGATGGCTAAACGCGGTCAATATTTCTATCTGAATCAACAACAATTGGATGTTGCAGCTTGAGATATAGCCAAAACAAAACATCACCGTGTTTTTGTTTCAATCCTGTTGAAATAAACTAATTATTTTCAAATATGCCTAACACATCAAACTCATTTGCTGGATTTGAGCTTAATCACCACGAACTACAAACTTTGTCTAATGAAGCAGAATTTCCTAACTCTACGAATGGCAAAGTTACCCATACTGATGATTGGTCTTATGCTACCAAGGAATTACTCGATAGCTTGCCAAAAACTTGGACGCGAGGATTACTATATTTTTTGGTAATTTTTGTAGCTATTGTTTTACCTTGGTCAATGCTTTACAAGGTTGATGAAACGGGTACTGCTAGAGGAAGACTTGAACTTAAGGGAGATACCGTTAAGCGAGAAGCAGATATTCAAGGTAGCGTTGCAGTTGTTAAAGTGCGCGTTAAAGAAGGAGATGAAATAAAAGCTAACCAGATTTTAGTAGAACTGGATTCTAAATCAGTTCGAGATGAAATTCAGCAGAATGAAATTAAACTGTCAGGTCAACAAAATCGGTTTAGCCAGTTGGAAATCCAGAAAAATCAGTTAGGGATTGCTATTGCTGCTCAACAGCAACAAAACAAAGTTCAAGAATTGGAAAAACAAACACAAGTCGCTCAAGCAGAGCAGAGTTTTGATACGCTCAAAACCGCTTACAACTTTCAAAAAGAAGAGAAAATCGCCCAATTAGCGCAAGCACAGCAGAATTTTGATGCTTTGAAGACTACATACAACTTCCAAAAAGAAGAAAAACTCGCACAAGTTGCTCAAGTAAGGCAAAGTATTGAATCTAGCCAAGCCGCCTATAATTTAGCAGCAGTTCGTTTGGAAAAAGCTCAGGAAAAATTTCAACGCCATAAATTAGCTTTTGATGGAGGTGCAATTTCAAAAGACCGATTTGCAGAAGTAGTACAGTCTGTAGAAGAAAGCTATCAACAACGCCGACAAGCGCAATCGGATATTTCCCAAACACAATCTCGCTTAACAGAACAACAAGGTAGCTATGAAAAGATTATCCATCAAGCTGAGTCTGATATTAAACAAGCTGAACTTCGTCTAAAAGAGCAACAGGGTAACTACCAGAGAATTATTCGTCAGGCTCAATCTGATATTGAGCAAGCCAAGCTGCGTTTGGAAGAACAAAAACGCGGTTATCAAAGCTTGGTTCAATCTGGAAAAATATCTGTCTCGAAAATAGAACAGCAGCTAACCGATTTGAACACACAAATTGCTGCTGCAAAATCGGAAATCGAGCAAACAAAAAATCAGATTAATTCTCTTAAAGAGCAGCTAGAAAAATATCTGATTCGTGCGCCGTTTGATGGCACTATTTTTCAACTTCCTATTACGCGGGAAGGTGCGGTAGTACAACCTAAACAATTGATTGCTGAGATTGCACGAAAGGGAACTCCCCTGGTGTTCAAGGGACAGATTCTTACTTCCGAAAGCGAATCTTTACGCTCAGGTAATCAGCAGAAAGATGCCAATCTGAAATTTGATGAGTATCCTTTCCAAGATTACGAAGTTGTGAAAGGCAAACTGAGTTGGGTATCACCCAATTCTAAGATTACGCAAACAGCGCAAGGAAATCTAACTACTTATGATGTGGAAATTGAATTGTCTCAGAGTTGTATTCAGCCAAAAAGTAAGTGTATTGCTTTCAAGTCGGGTCAACCTGCAACGGCTGAAATAATTATCCGTCAGCGTCGCCTGATTGACTTTATTCTTGACCCGTTTAAGAAGTTGCAAAAAGGCGATTTGAAGCTGTAATTCAGCGGTGCATCTACAAATAATTGAATCAATTTTATATTTCAGGAGAAAGTCATGTCACAAGCTATTACTATTTCCGCTCAAGATATCCTTCATCAAGTCAAGTTATCCTGCCAAATTCCCTCTATTGTCGAGCAAATTGTTACTCGGAAGATAATTATAAATGCAGCAGCAGAGGCGGGTATTAAAGTGGAGGCTGAAGAATTACAGCAAGCAGCAGATAATATTCGGTTAATCAGTAAACTGAAGACTGCTGATGAAACCTGGGAATGGTTGAAGAAAAATTGCCTATCTTTGGATGATTTTGAAGAAATGGTTTACACTAACGTGATTTCTGGGAAATTGGCGCAACATTTGTTTGCATACAAGGTAGAGCCTTGGTTTGTGGAACATCAATTAGATTATGCAGGCGCGGTGATTTATGAAGTGGTTTTGGATGATGAAGATTTGGCGATGGAATTGTTTTATGCTTTGCAAGAGGGGGAAATGAGTTTTCCTGAAGTTGCTCATCAATATATTCAGGATACTGAGTTACGTCGTCGTGGGGGATACCGGGGAGTTGTGCGGCGTAATGAGATGAAGCCGGAGATTTCTGCTGCTGTTTTTGCGGCTAAACCGCCGCAGGTTTTGAAGCCGATTGTGGGTGCTAAGGGGGTATATTTGATTTTGGTTGAGGAAGTGATTAAGCCACAATTGGATGAGAAGTTGCGTTATCAAATTCTTTCTGATTTGTTTCAGAAGTGGATGAGGCAAAAGGTTGATGAAATGAAGGCTACGATAAATATTGCTTTTGATACATAAACTAAACTTAAAAATGCCTTTGGATTCATCCAAAGGCATTACAGTACACTATTAGTAGGTGATTCTGTTTGTGCAAGATCTGAGTTAAGGCAATTTAGGCTTATTCATTAACAAGAGCGATTAGTGAATAAGCCTGTTTTTGGTGGTTTGATACTACCAGTTTATACTGAAATACCAACCGTGACCGCTAAATGAAACACCACCACCACCTAACACGTTAAGACCTTCCTGATTAGTTAGCTCATTAAGGTAACTCTCTGAATCTAGCAACAGTTCGGAACCAGCAGCATGTAGGTCAGAGATTTTAATCGTAGCCATTGTAAATGTCCTCCTAGTTTATGCTATTCAAGCAACCTTGTACTTTTGATTGCTCAACTCTTATATTACCTATTGAACTACTAAAAAATAGGTTTGACAAGACCACAAACCTAGTTGTGGAGACATAAAAATATTAATTATCTGCTTTGATTTTTGAAAAGAGAAACTGCCTATAATAGTAAAATCATATCAATTTATTTTTAATAAATTCTCTTTGGAGGTACAAGCGTCAAAAATTAAAACATTTTTGTCTAAAAAGACTGGATGCTGAAACATTTTCGCATTTGAGTTTTCAAAAGATAAAAAGCCTACTTCTGAACTAAATCAGAAGTAGGCATCGCGATCGCAAAGCTATCCTTTACTATCTACCCAGTTGAGAATTCAAAACCTTAATTATCTCATTAACGCATTTCAGCACCAACATCAGAACTGATTGCCGTTTGTAACCAACCCTGAAACAGCGATTCCAAAACCTGTTCCCTGACTTCACTCAATTCAGCCGCAAACCACTTCTCTACTCTCAAAATGTGATATCCTAACTTTGTCTGAATCGGCCCAACTACCTCGCCTTCCTTCGCCTCAGCAACAGCCTTTCCAATCTCCGGTAGCAATTCCGCCAAAAACCGAATCCCCACAAAGCCAGCATTTTGTTGCGACTGCTTCCCCTTCGAGTATTCCAAAGCCAACGCACAGAAAGAACCATTTTCCACCCGCAGCGCTTGGGCAATTTTCAATGCTTCTGTCAAATCGCGCACTAAAATTTGAGACAGAGCCACCCGCCGATAATCATCCCGGCTGGTTATGTAATGATTATCTACCGCTTCCCCAAAAAGATGCTCTTTCAACTTCTGCGTCAGTAACGATACTCGAATTCCTTGCGACCAATCTTCTACACTAATTCGCTGTTGTTTCAGCCAAGCCAAGGTTTCAGACGCACCCAGCAACTTGTGTTCCAAGCGAAAAGCATCCCCTGCTGCTTGCAATTCTTCATCAGAAATAGTGATGCCAAGCTGTTGGCAGGCTGACAAAATTAGGGTATCCCGTTCAGCCAGTGCTGCGATTTCAGCAAATTTGAAAGAATGACGCAGGTAGGCAACAACAGCTTCATCAGTTGCAGGAGAAATTTCTGGCAATACCAATTTTTCCAAAGTTTCTGGCATGGTTTTATCCTATGTACTTGACAAAATCAACTAAGTGATGGTTAAGAATGAGAAACAGGGTTTCTTTTGTTCAAAGAGTTCCGATATTTTGGTGTTCCAAACCAAAGAAACCCCGTTTCTGGTGTTTTAGGGCTGTAAGCGATCGCAATTAAGCACAGTACAGCAATCGTTCCGGCGGCACTTCTTGCACCTTCAAACGGTTACGGTGCAAATCGCCATAAACATTGAGATAATCCAATTCAGCAGGCGTTAATTTACCTTTTTGAACACCTGCGATCGCAACATCAATCTCTTCCCGGCTTCGCAACCCAGTCAAACAGACATCCACGCAGTTTTGGCTCAAAGAATAGCGATACAAATCCGGTACAGAAGGTTGCCAACATCCCGCAGGTAAACCAGCCGGAATATCCCAAAGCGCACCGGAATGGGAACCTGTAGACTTAAAAGTAACTATTCCCGTTCGCTGTGAATCTCGCGTATTCAACTGATTGAAAATCTGATTTTGAGCAGAACGGTGTGCAACATTATGCCTCACCATCACCACATCTAACAGTGGACTATCCAACCACTGTCGAGCTAAATTGATATCGTGGAACGAAGCCCCTATATAACGCACAGCCCCCATTTTTTTGAGGCGTTCGGAAGTGCCAAACATTCTTTCTATTGTCCGCTGATAAACAGAATTCTTACCTCTTAAATCCGGTGAAAGCTGTAAACAATCTTGTAAAGCTTGATTGTCATTAGTGCCTATCCAACCCCAAAACAACACATCAATGTAATCAATTCTCAGTTCCACAAACTGATCCAATAAAGCTGCCAGTGCTGCTTCTGGACTTTTGATATAAGTCACCGTCGCCAGCACCACTTTCTCTCGCACTGATGAACGGCGATCGCATAATTTTCGCAACGCATCAGCCATCGAACTGTAGATATAGTGGTGCAAGTCACTGGAATAGAAAAAGTAGTTAATTCCACGATCGAAAGCGTAGAGAGTATCCTCACTAGAAATACCGCCGCCACCCCCTAACCCCAAACAGCTAACAGTTAAATCGGTTCGTCCAAGCTTACGATAGAACGGCAAATCAGATTGTGGGGATTTATCAGTTACAGTAGCGATCGCATTTGAAGGGGCGATTAATGGTAAAGCGAGATCGGTTATTTTCATAGTTCTAAAGGTGTGTAAATATCTTCAGAATTCGCATTGAGATAGGCACGCTGCCAGTCAATTCCCACCAGCGAGAAGTGCTGAAAAATAGCAGTCATTCGCGCTTCTGGTAACTCATCTCCTTTCTGCCAAGCTTCCAATAAACCATTAGCCACTATTTGGCAGCGGTTCATCCCGAAGCTTTCTTGGGCTGCAAATTTGCAGTCTGGTTCTTCTGCTAACCCTAAACCAGGCGCTAGCGGTTTTGTAAATAAAGGGATTTCTGTTTTAAAATGTGCTTTCTCCTCTATATAAACAGTTTGTAAAATTAGCCTGACTGCTTCATAGTTGCTTTTTTCAAAGTAAAGAACTCCAGAGTCATAGCGTCCGTAATCACCTGGGTTGTATAACACTTTAAAAGTGAAGGGAATTGAAATAGCGTTCAGCAGGTGAGTCAGCTTACCCATAACTCCAACTGCACCTTCAGGCGTTAAATTAAAGTAAACGCGCACTGTTTCCAAAGGTTTATCTGCATTATGACTTTGGGGCCCCCCATTCCCTACTGCCATGTAAAATCCGTTTTGAACGAAATTTTTGGGCATCCGAATCGCTACAAAATCACCAATGCCAGCGTTTTGTTCGCTTGGTTGAAGATGGCGTTCTCGCTCAATATGTAAAGTCAAACCACCTTTATTTACAGCTAAAGTGCCATCACTTTCTTGCCTCACTACAACCCAATCAGGATCGAAGTAGC
>NZ_JACJUP010000287.1:0-6403 GCF_014748295.1 Planktothrix sp. FACHB-1355
TTCCGATCTAAACTTCCGGATACTCAACAATGTCTTAAAAAACTTTACAATTTTCTCATTTTTCTGAAGCTAGTATATACCTCTGTAAATTCGCCATGAATTATGCCATTCCAGCCAGCCCTCAAGAAGTGGTGGCTTTAAAGCAAAAACCTGTAGATGAAGAAATTGTTGCGGCGGCGATCGCGGGTGTGATTATGATTTCCCGCTCCCAAGGCAAATCCTTAGACGAGTTAACTGCCGAAGTGCTGGCGGATGACAGGCTTCTGGATCTGTCGCAACGGCGTTGGCTGAGCGATGTTGTTGCCCAAGCCTGGGAAAAGTTATCTTAAACCTAAAAAATCCGATTTAATCATGCCGATTAACTTCCTGCGCGACCTGGCAAAGCGAATCATCCCAGCTTGGCGGCAGCACGTAACTCCCAAGCTGCTGCCACTCATCTCCACCATACCGATTGGAGGGCTGATGGTGGCGGCTTTGTCGCTGTGGGGATTTGCGGAGATCGCAGACGAAGTTTTGGAGAAGGAAACGGACAAATTAGACACATCGATTTTGCTGACTATCAGGGAGCTGCATACGCCCCTGCTAGATCGAATTATGCTGGGCATCACGTTTCTGGGCGAGCCGGAAGTGTTGCTTATGTTATGTATTTTAGCGATTGTGGCGCTGCTGATTCTCAATCGCACAGCCCAAACAACAATGCTGGCGATCGCAGGTTTCGGTGCGATCGGTTTAAATTATTTGCTCAAAGACTTATTTGCTCGTACCAGACCGGCTTTGTGGGAACGCATCCTGGATGTCACCTCCTACAGCTTCCCCAGCGGACACGCCATGATTTCTCTGGTAGTTTACGGCGCGATCGGCTATTTGCTCGCCAGTCAATTCAAACCCCATTCGCGATTGATTTTTAGCTTGACAATTTTTGTAATAAGTGCTATAGGTTTTAGCCGTCTTTATCTGGGCGTTCACTGGCCTACGGATGTGGTGGCTGGATATGCGGCGGGGGTAGTATGGTTGCTGGCGTGTATGCTCAGTCTAGAAGTGTGGCAACGACGGAAGTCAGTTAGCGTTTCCGCTTCAGAAAAGTAGGCGCAGCAAAACTCTCGTAACTAAACGTGAGGCTCGAATTTCTTCAAAACTTTCAGAATCAGCCAAGATAAGGCAGCGCCAATTAAGCTCAGCTGCCACAATCCGCAACCGGCAGCAATTCCCAGCGCCGCCGTCACCCAAATAGCGGCAGCAGAAGTAAGTCCGCGAATTTCAGCCAAACCTGAGTCCGGCTGAGAACTGCGTAAGATTTCTCCCCCACCCAAAAAACCAATGCCAGTAGCAACTCCCTGAATCACGCGAGCGATCGAATCAGCTTCGTTTTGGGCTGTACTGAGTTGGATAGGTATCAAAACAAATAGGGCAGAACCGAAACTGACTAATATATGCGTTCTCAAGCCGGCTGGTTTGTGGCGCTGTTGGCGTTCCCAACCGATAATTGCCCCAACAAGTAGAGCGAGACTTAGCCTCAAGATGAGAGTAAGCCAATGATCTGGAGGAAAAGAGAGATTGTTTGTCACTCAATTTTGGATGCTTTTGATTGGCTAGGCAATGAAGTAAAAGCAAAAGGCAAAAGTAAAAAGTGAATATTTCATTTTTTTGACTTTTGACTTTTGACTTTTGACTTTTGACTACTTATCCTCCAGCGGATAAAACTCTCTAGTATCTGCTGAGTATTCCCAGGCAATTCCTTCCGGATCTCTGCTGCGACTCCACTCGGAAAAGTCCGGATCGTCTCTGCGTTTGAAAACCGTGCTGGAATGAACGTCGAGTCGTCTGGCAAGTTCGGATTGGATCAGAGATTGCAGAATTCTGTGTTTTTTGGGAATCGGTTCTGTCGATTTGCCCTCGTAAGGCAGTTCGGGCTCCTCTGGGAGGTTGAGCGGTGCTGCTGGTGGTTCCGGCGCTGGGGCTGGAGAGGGCTCCTCTGGGAGTTTGAGCAGTGCTGCTGGTGGTTCCGGCGCTGGGGCTGGAGAGGTCTCCTCTGGGAGTTTGAGCAGTGCTGCTGGTGGTTCCTCCTGCTGTTCTATTGGTGGTGACTGGGGTATTTCCTTCACCTCAGTGACTGGCGTCGGCTCCTTCTGAAACTCTGCTAGCAGTGGCAAAGATTCTCGAACATCATCGGTAAATGATTCGTTCTCCAGTTGAGGGCTGGGGGTGCTGTCGTCAAATATACCCCCCAGAGTTTTGGCGGTAATAAAGAAATACGCCGTGCCCTTATCTTCTATATCTCGAATCTGGGCACCGAATTCCTCAGCTTTAAAATCTAAATACTGCTTGGCTGAAGCCCCAGAGAGATTGGCCTTGATTGACAAGTCCAGTGGGGTAAGGCACCCTCGGTTTTCTTGAATGAGCTCGTGAAAGAGCGGGTCAAGTTGCTGGCTCCATTTTTGCCATTGATAGCGCTGCCAAACACTGTAAGTTCCGCCCAAGGCTACCAGCGCTAGCAGCACTGGCCAAGCTTTGAACAAAATCACAATTGCCAGCGCGATGGGAAGGATGAGGATGAGAACGCCTCTGGCGCTGTTATCTACTGCTTTTCCAGCCATCTAATTTGCGGCGTTTCCCTCTCATTACAACCGCTATTGTTTAACGGGAGAAGAAACGCCGCCCTCCGAGTAAGGTTTACACTTTTGGATTGACTTTGGACTTGATAATCTTTGCGCTGTCGTCAGCACTACTGGTGAATCTTTTCTGATTGACGGGAAACGGCTCAAATCGATTAACCAGTGGTTCAATAAACGGTTGGATCACCTGAAACACCATAAAGACAAGCAGGAAATCAATTGCCTCACTAAGCAAGAAGCGTGGCTTTCTTATCGCCGCTCGAATCAGGTCAAAGATTACCTGAATAAAACAGCCCGTGACATTATTAATTTCTGTGTTCAACGTCAGATCGGGACGGTAGTTGTGGGATACAACTCGACTCTCAAGCAAGCAGTCAATATGGGTACCCGCAACAATCAAAACTTTACCCAGATTCCGATCTTTACCCTGAAAGACAAGCTGAAAAGCCTCTGCGAACGGATGGGAATTAACTACGTTGAGCAGGAAGAAAGTTATACTTCCAAAGCCAGTTTTCTTGATGGCGATCGCCTGCCTGCTTACAATGCCGATAACCCCGTGTCCGCTAAATTTAGCGGCAAGCGGGTCAAGCGAGGATTGTACAAGACAAGGGATGGTCATCCGATCGACGCTGATTGTAATGGCGCAGCTAACATCTTGCGAAAAAGTAAGCACAAAACTGATTTCAGTCGAGTGTCTAGGGTCTGCTTGACACAGCCAGTAAGGGTGAAAATCCTTCCCGATTCTCCCGTCACAGCGTCAGCTTGACGGTGAGAGTATGTCAAGGCAAATCGATCTTAATCTTTGCAAAAATTGGGATCGATTATTTGCCCAGTTTAAAATTGCGGCTTGCGATCGCGCCATTAGCCCCAAGTAACGGCACTGCCAGTGTGGGCTGAAGCAATATTTGTACAACACCGGTGAGGACGCCGCAAATCAAATAAAATGCCAAATATCGGCCATGTCCCAGCAAGCCCTCTACCTTTTGCCCAAACACCCACAGAAAGATCGCGTTGGCCAAAATCTGACTGAAGCTGCCGTGCAGAAATATTGCCGATAACAGGGACGTGGAGAATACTACCGCTGCTACTGTTGCGGCTGGGTTACCGCTAGCAATATCTGCGATCGCGGTAGTAATTCGCACAGGCATAATACCGAAACTTTTGACAGCATTAGCCAGTTCCCCTGTAAGCGCCAGTTTGATTTCCAAAGGAAAATCGCGACATTGAAACCGATGAGCAAGTAATTGACGATCGGCTTGCTGCGACTGGGAATGTTATCGCCAAGGGGAATCATTTGATAGCTAGGGGCTATAGTCTAGGGGAAGAAGGGGCTATAGGTGTTTTAGGAATTAAGAACGCCTTCATCGCCAAGGCGGCTGCTATAATTCCAGTAGCATCGCAGTTGATATGATCTAGTAAGATTTATAGTTTTTTATTTAACATCGGCATACTCCAAATTGCTCGCGCTAGGTTCAAGCGCCATTAAATCGTTCATATCTCTTTGAATTAAGTTGCATATATCGTCTAAAGGGATATCGTTTGAATCCTGACCGAACGGATCTTCTATTTCTATTCCTATTTCTTCAATACCAAACAATGTATAACTTATCAAAATCACAGAGGGGGCAGTTAACCAGCCAAAATCGGGAACCATTTTAAATGGTAAGGCCAAACAATATATTAACAACAATTGTTTTAGGTGAATTCCATACGCCAGCGGCAGAGGTGTTGTGAGGATACGATTGCAACCTATTACAGATTCTATCATACCGTTCATCAAAAAATTTATTGCATTCAGCTGAGATCTTTCCAGACAGTTCCTCATAAACAGTTTTTGTAAATCGTCCCCGATCCAATAAGCAATCTGCAAGGCACTATTATTGACAATTTTGAGATGTTCGTATCTTTCGGCTGACATTAGCGGTTCCAACTCGCTGTTTATATCCTGTTGGCGCAAATGCAACTTTGCAGCTATTGCAAAAGCAGCTAATAAGCGCAATATCGTTTTTTTTGCTTCTCTATCTATTGGTTCTTTTTCTTCAACCAATACCCAAACTTGCCGCCCTATGTTGAGAATGGTAGTTGCTATACTTGCCCAATATTTACGACCTTCCCAGAATCGATCGTAAGCTGTATTTGTTCGGAACACTAATAACAAACCCAAAACAACGCTGGGAACAACGATGTCCAATTCTTTCCAATAATTCGGAATATGTTCGTGAGGTAATAAAGAAATAACAAATGCAAAAATACCGCAGATCGTTATGCGAGGTAAAATATTTGGTATAACTGACTTTTGAAATTCTAAAGCTACTCCAAACCAAGATTTTTTTTCCCCTGTAATAATCATGTACACTCCTAATTATTTGCAAATCAATTTATTTTGATGACTCTTTGGTACTGCGTAAGCCGATCGCGCCAATTTATTTATTGGCTGAAATGTTTATTGGATAAAGCATTCGTCTTTCCGATAGCCCACGATCGCTTGCCCAAATAACAGGATTTTCCACCACAAGTATGCTAAATCTCTGAATTTCAGCTTTTCCCATATTTTTCGGTAAATCTGTCAACCTAAATATCGTTTATAAATAGCCAGTGCCAATTAGCTATTTATTTCATTGGAAGCGCTCGAATAAAGCAGCCAGAATAGTGTTAGAAAACAAGAATCCTTCCGGGTCAGTTAAATGTAAATGCCCGCAATTGGGTAAATCTTGGCGATCGTAAAGATCGACTGTTTTGCCATCTATATCGACAAATTGTACCCAACCTTGCCGATGGTAAGGCTGCAAACACTTCCACATTTCCTCCAAGGTTTTTTCACCAAACTGGCGAGTTAAGGCTGACAGGTTCAACCCTTCGGCTAAGCGTAAGCCTAACATCAAAGTTTCTAACAGAATATCACCAGTTAAGGCTGGCTGACAATCGATCGCACATCCAGATGTTACCCATTCATAATATTCGCGTCTTGTGCGCCCTCTTGTAAACCGCTGTCCGCTTAGATAACTTGCCGCACCCATACCAAAACCGTAAAAAGGGCGATTTTCCCAGTAAACTCGATTGTGGCGACATTGATGTCCGGATTGGGCATAATTAGAAATTTCATAATGCCCATACCCAGCACTCGTCAGCGCTTTTTGAGCTAACTTGTACATTTGAACAGTCATATCGTCGCTAGGCAAAGGCTGGCAACCTGGTTTATACTGACGCCCAAAGGCAGTCCCCGACTCAACGATCAGATCGTAAACAGAGATATGTGTGGGAAAAATACTAATTGCCGTTTCCAAGGAATTTTGCCACTGTTCTAATGTTTGATGAGGTAGCCCAGAAATTAAATCTATACTGAATTCTGGAAAACCGACTTTTCCGATTAATTCAATCGCTACAAAAATATCAGTAACGGTGTGGGATCTCCCCGCATATTTTAACAGTTCATCCTGAAAAGCTTGCACTCCCAAACTGAGCCGATTTACCCCGGTATTTCGATATCCCTTTAAGTTTGCCAAATCAAAAGTGCCTGGGTCAACTTCCATTGAAATTTCCGCATTGGCAGCAATGCCAAATTGTTTTTCCAGTACTGCCAATATGTGAGCGAGTTGTTCTACAGATAGTAAAGAAGGAGTACCGCCACCAAAAAAAACTGTTTCTAGAGGTTTTCCCAATGCTGTTGAAATTTCTATTTCTCGACACAGCATTTCCACATATTCCACAATTGTGCCAGAGTTATCGCCACGTCCTTTATCTCCAACTATAGAAACGGCGAAATCGCAGTAATAGCAGCGCCGCCGACAACA
>NZ_JACJUP010000288.1:0-6341 GCF_014748295.1 Planktothrix sp. FACHB-1355
AGACCCAATTATTAATTCCTGGAAAGCTATTTTTCCGGAACTATTTAAACCATTAAGCGAGATGCCTGTAACGATACGCAGTCATCTACGTTATCCAGTAGATTTTTACAGCATCCAATCGGAACGATTGCTAACTTACCACATGATCGATCCGCAAGTTTTCTACAATCGCGAAGATGTTTGGCAGATTCCTACCGAAATTTACGGTAACGAACCGCAACGGATGGAACCTTACTATTTAATTATGAAGTTGCCTACAGAAACAAAAGAAGAATTTATTCTGTTGTTGCCATTTACCCCCAGCCAGCGCCCTAATTTAATTGGCTGGCTAGCTGGACGTTCGGATGGAGAAAACTACGGAAAGCTATTGCTTTACCAGTTCCCTAAACAAGAACTGGTATATGGAATAGAACAAATTGAAGCGTTAATTAACCAAGATCCCGTCATTTCCCAGCAAATTGCTCTATGGAATCGCGAAGGTTCGCGAGTGCTGCAAGGAAATCTTTTGGCGATTCCGATCGAGAAGTCTTTGATTTATGTAGAACCGCTTTATTTGGAAGCAACGCACAATAGTTTGCCGACATTAGTAAGGGTCGTTGTAGCTTATGAAAACAAGATTGTGATGGGAAAAACTCTCGAACAAGCAATTAAAGCAATTTTTATGCAGCCGAAACCCACTCCACCAATTGTTCGAGAAAGATAATAGTATATAGTTGATTTTTAATGGTTGATTGGAAATGACGACAATCCAAAAACTATGAAACTTCTCCTACTAGAGGCGCAGGCGAGGAGATGCGATCGCTCACCAAATACAAAAATACCGCAAACTACCATTGTAAACTTTTTTTGCATTTTGCAGAAAATCTAAAAAAATCTTTACTTTTTTGGCTTTCCCGTATGCTGTACGATCGGCAGATGAGATTGTTTTGTTTGTATTATCACTGTATAAGGCTTTTTCCTATCTTAAGTTTTATGTCCGCAAATTCGCCCTTTCACACTTAGCAGGGGAGAGCCGCTATTTTTTGCTTGTCATTGATATTTGACAAACAGAAAAAGCCCTTGCCACACAGGAACAAAAAAGCTAACCTAAAGAAAGCTATTTTTTCAAATTAGGTCAATGATTTACGAACGTGTTAAAACGGCGATCTATAGGGTCATTAACCTATCTTCACAGACATCGAGAATTATTAAAATTTGTTTCAAACAACTAATTTACAGGGATAAAATTATTAAATTTCTTCCGCCTGTTCTTCATAACTAAGATTAATTATTCATTTGGAAAAACTCTAAGGGCTGGTGTTTGTAGCCTAATTGTATATGTGAGGCTAAAAGAAGTGAATTCTGTAAATTGGTTTATGGAACTGGCCTTGATGTTCTTAGTTCAATTTACCAAAGAATTAAAATCGAAAGCGAGCGCAGGATTTAATAGCGCTATCTCGCTCTGGAAAGGGCCTGCAAAAAAAACAATCCCCCAGGACGAGAAAATCGAAATAGGGTTGGAGCGAGGAGAGCTAATAAAAATAGAACCAGGTAAACTTGCTAAAAAAGACGCAGAATTTATAGGTAGTAATATGCAGAACGCTGTACATAACATACATTATTCTCTAGCACTATTGGCTGAATATCCCAACGCTTCAAAAAGAGAAAAGAAGCAATATTTAAGCCGAGTCGCATCCAATCAAAAGAAAATGAAAGAGTGGGTTTATGACAATCCAAATAAGTTCAAACATAAGTACGATTTAGTGGAAGCAGAAATAGCACGAGTATTGGGTCAAAATGAGCGAGCAAACGAATATTATCAACTAGCAATTCAAGAAGCTTCTCAAAACGGATACATTCAGGAAGAAGCACTAGCAAACGAACTAGCAGCAGAGTTTTATTTATCTCTTGGTATAAAGAAAGTAGGGGAATTCTATTTAACTCAGTCTTATTATACCTATATTCGCTGTGGAGCCAAAGCAAAGGTTAAAGATTTAGAAGAAAGATATCCTGAGTTTTTCTCGTCCTTAGTTCACCGCGAAACCATCAGTAAAGATGTTGCCATGACAGCTGCACCGACGATGGGAAACAGTTCGGCAGAATTGCATTTGGTGACACTCACAAAAACTTCGCAATCGATTTCCACTAAAGGTTATGAAAGCGTGCTAGATATAAGCACAGTGATGAAAGCCTGTCAAGCGCTTGTCGGTGAAGTTGTGCTGGATAATTTACTGGCAAAGCTGATGCTTATCGTTATGGAAAATGCTGGAGCAGAATCAGGTTTCCTCATTCTCAACCGAGAAGGTAAACTACTGATAGAAGCGTCCGGGAATATGGCCAAAAATGAGGTAAAAGTACGGCAATCAATGCCAGTTACAAGTAGCGATATATTGCCTGTATCTGCTATTAATTATGTGTCTAGAAGTCAGTCATATGTAGTTTTAAACGATGCACGTACTGACGGAAAATTTAGCAACGATCCATACATCATCGCACACCAATCTAAATCTGTTTTATGTACTCCTATACTCGGTCAAGGTAAGTTAATCGGCATTCTTTACCTGGAAAATAGCTTAACTACTGGGGCATTTACTCCGGCACGATTGGAAATTTTGAAATTGCTCTGTTCTCAGGCAGCAATTTGTTTAGAAAATGCTCAGCTTTATGAAGCTCAAAAAGAGTATGCCCAGACCCTAGAGATTAAAGTGCAAGAACGCACCCAAGAATTACAGCAGGAAATCATCGTTAGAAAACAAACAGAATTGGCTTTGCGAGTCGAGCAAGAAAAGTTCGCCAAAGCTTTTCTGTCTTCGCCAAATCCGATCGCAATTACCAATTTTTCAGATGGCACATATATTGATGTCAACGATAGCTTTTCGAGTATATTTGGTTATTCTCGCTCGGAGGTGAGCGGCCATACAGTACTGGAAATGAATATTTTAGCCAATCCAGAAGAGTTTAATAAATACAAACAATTATTGCAAGTAGATGGAAAAATACGCAATCAAGAATTAAATGTCCGCACTAAGTCAGGTGATATAAGGACGATACTTTTATCTTCAGATCGGATCGATCTGGGTGGAGAAGTGTATATCCTTTCGGTTATGAACGATATTACCGATCGCAAACGTGCAGAAGATGCGCTGCGACAAAGTGAGGAACGCTATCGTGCAGTTGTAGAAGATCAAACCGAATTAGTTTGTCGTTTCAAACCTGATGGTACACTGACATTTGTCAACGATGCGTATTGTCGATATTTTAATGCCAAGCGATCGGAACTAATCGGGCATAGCTTTGAGGGTTTAGTGCCGGAAGAAGATAAAATTAATATCGCACAGTTGCTTGCGTCTTTAAATTCAGATAACCCCATAGGGACGATCGAACATAGAGTTTTGTTTGGGAAAGTGCAAAGATGGCATCAGTGGACAGACAGGGCAATTTTTGACGAGGCAGGCAACTTTATCGAATTCCAGGGAGTAGGTCGAGATATTACCGATCGCAAACAAGCAGAAGATGCTTTACGAGAATCGGAAGCTAAGTTTAAAAAAGCAAAAGAAGCCGCAGATGCAGCCAATCGAGCCAAAAGCGAATTTCTCTCTAAAATGAGTCACGAACTGAGAACGCCGCTAAACGCTATTTTAGGCTTTACCCAAGTCCTAGCGCGGGGTTCTTCCCTCACTAAGCAACAGCAGGAACATTTAGGGATTATTAATCGTTCCGGAGAACATTTACTCACCTTGATTAACGACGTACTGGAAATGTCCAAAATCGAGGCAGGCAGAATCGAACTGCACGAACATAGTTTTGACCTGTTTCGCCTCCTCGATACGCTTGCAGAAATGTTCCAGCTTAAAGCTGAATCTAAAAGATTGCAACTTATTTTTGAGCGTTCGCAAGACATACCCCAATATGTCAAAACTGACGAAAGTAAGTTACGTCAGGTGTTAATTAACTTACTAGGTAATGCGATTAAATTTACTGAAAAAGGTAGAGTAATATTACGGGCATCATTGGCTGAAAAAAGGATAGGAGAAACAACTATTCAATTTCAAGTAGAAGATACAGGCCCTGGCATCGCAGCAGAGGAATTGCCAACCTTATTCGATCCGTTCGTACAAACAGAAACAGGTAAGAAATCTCAGTCCGGGACAGGCTTGGGTTTACCTATTAGCCGTCAATTCATACAACTGATGGGCGGAGATATCACCGTCAGCAGCAGATTGGGTAAAGGAACAATTTTTCAATTTAATATCCAAATTAAGTTAGCTGAAGCGACGGAAGTTCCCAATCAAACACTGAGCCAAAAGGTAATTGGTTTAGCAGCAGACCAACCTCAGTATCGCATCTTGGTAGTTGATGATAAATCGGAGGGCCGATTGTTGCTTTTTAACCTACTTTCTCCACTAGGTTTTCAAGTGGAGGAAGCTGCTAACGGTGCAGAAGCGATCGCGATTTGGGAAAATTGGCGACCGCACCTAATTTGGATGGATATGCAGATGCCTGTGATGGACGGATATGAGGCTACTAAGCAAATCAAAGCAATCCAAAAAAGCTATAGTGAAGAAGGAAATCATTATTCTGAATGCCCCGTACCTCCACCTGTAGTTATTGCTTTAACTGCGAGCGCTTTTGCGGAGAACCGCGCTACGGTTTTAGCTGCGGGATGCGATGATTTTGTCAGCAGACCTTTTCGAGAAGAAGTGATTTTTAGCAAAATGTCTGAATATTTGGGGGTGCGTTATGTCTATGAAGAATCAGCGGTCAAACAAAAATTACAAATACCAAAACAAACCACTAGCTGGCAACTCAGTTCAGAGGATTTGGCTGCTATGCCAAAAGAGTGGATAGTGCAACTATACCAAGCTGCTAAGGCATTGGATGAGGACAAGATCGTACAACTGAGCGAACAAATTAAAAATTTAGATGCACGTCTAGCTAACTCCTTGGTAGAGTTAGCTAAAAAAGTTCGTTTTGATAAAATTACAGATTTAATTGAGCAAATTAATCATGACTGAAGATCTCGAATCAAAAGGAAAAATTTTAATAGTTGATGATACTCTCGACAACATCAACGCTTTAGCCACTATATTGACGGACTGTGGATATAAAGTTCGCAAAGCACTGCATGGGCAAATGGCGCTGATGGGAGTGCAGGCTTCTCCTCCCGATCTGATTTTGCTCGATATCAATATGCCGGAAATAAATGGTTATGAGGTTTGCAAAAAACTGAAAAGCGATGACAAAACTCGCGAGATTCCTGTAATTTTTTTAAGTGCCCTTGACGATGTACTCGATAAGGTAAAAGCTTTTTCTGTGGGTGGAGTAGATTACATTACCAAACCATTTCAATTTGAAGAGGTTTTGGCGCGAGTTGAAACGCACTTAACCATCCAGCGCTTGCAAAATAAACTTGCCGAACAAAATGCTCTCCTGCAAAAGTCGTCAGCTTTAGAGCGGGAGAAATCCCAACAGCTTGAGCAAGCTCTGCACCAGTTACAACAAACTCAAGCTCAATTAATTCAAAGTGAAAAAATGTCTTCACTGGGACAAACAGTGGCTGGCATTGCCCACGAAATTAATAATCCAATTAATTTTATATATGGCAACCTTCGCCATATAAATGACTACATATCTCAGATGCTGCAATTAATTCAAATATATCAACAAGCGTTGCCCAATCCTTCCACAGATATTCAGCATTTGCAAGAGTCGCTAGACATAGAATTTCTCGCTGAAGATTTACCGAAACTTTTAGCTTCTATGAAGGTGGGTTCTGAAAGAATCAGAGATATTGTGTTGAGTTTGCGAAATTTTTCCCGCCTTGGTGAGGCGGAACTCAAACCAGTAGATATCCATGAAGGACTTGATAGCACTTTGATGATTTTACAGCATCGCCTGAACGAACAGCCTAATAGCCCAGCTATTACAGTAGTAAAAGCATACGGAACGCTACCTTTAGTTGAATGCTATGCAGCTTTAATTAATCAAGTATTTATGAATATTTTGAATAATGCGATTGACTCTTTGGAGTCACGCTTCGCGAACGATGCTTTGTCAGAGGATAGTACCGAACAGTTAAATCCATCACCTACCATTAGTATTAGCACGCAAATTAAGGAGGGCGATCGAGTAATAATTCGCATTGCCGATAATGGTACAGGAATGACAGAAGCAATCCAAAAGAAAGCCTTCGATCCATTTTTTACAACTAAGAAAGTAGGTGTTAGAACTGGATTGGGTCTATCGATCGCTTATCAAATTGTGGTGGAGCATCACGGCGGAGAAATTTTTTGTGAAAGCGTACCGGGAGAGGGGGCAACTTTTACGGTTATTCTGCCACTGCGACATCGATATGAACAAAA
>NZ_JACJUP010000289.1:0-6399 GCF_014748295.1 Planktothrix sp. FACHB-1355
CCTTATACTAAAGAAGCGCGAGCGTATTTGCTACGGCGGCTTCTAACTGTTCAAACCGAAATTCGTCGTAAAGCACCCCCAGAAATGCGCGACATCACCCTCATCACCCATGAAGAACTCAGCGAAATTCGTCGCATTTGGCTAGAAGAAAGACACGAATTCGACGACAGCTTACCCAAAATTTACCAAGAAGTGACCGGCGAATTATTCCAAGATACCCGTCCCGGCGTCGAAAGAAGACTTTTGGGAAGCGACGAATGGACAGTTTTAGAAGAAATAAGCGACGGCGATATCATGCACTTAGAACTGATGGCAAAATTACTCGACACCGAACGCCAGTATTACACCAAAACTCGCCGAACGGGAATCTACGACACCCTAGAAAAATGCTTCGATACAAGTGCGCGTTCCAAAGAAGAAGCCATCAATAACGCCCACTACCAGCGCAACGTCAATAATGCCGTCAAAGCCGTCAAAGAAAATCTCGACGACATTTACCAAATCAAACAAATCTTTGCTGGCAAAACCTCCGAAACACCCCAAAAAAATACCGCAAACATCGACAAAATTAAACAAACCGTAGAAAACAAAACCGAACAAAGCAGACAACTATCTTGGGCAGACCTAAAATTCTCAAACAATGACTCCGAAACCCCAGACGAATAAAGTCTGTCTGCCAACTCATCCTCGGACAAAACAAGAGGACGAAAAACTTTGTTTTTACCTACAAATTCTCGCCCTCTTGCTGCGACCCTACACAACATTTTCAATGCAAACTTTCTACTTCTTTCCGGTCAAATATTCGCTCCAAGTAGCACAGCCAATTAAAATATTGCTATAACCGACAAATTGATGACCCCGTGCCCCTACAAAATGTTCGTGTTAAATATTAACATGACAATTCTCAAACACCCCTCTGCGTACCTCCGTGTAAACCTTTGCGTTCCTTTGCGTTAAAAAATTAACCCATCCCAACACCATCGTGATTTTCCTCCAACTCATCCTCCAAAACTTCGGCCCTTATCTCGGCAAACAAATCATCGACCTTCGCCCAGAAAATAACGGCGAAACTCGCCCCATAATCCTGTTTGGCGGTATGAATGGCGGCGGTAAAACGACCTTGATGGACGCGATTCGCCTCGCTTTATATGGAAGTCGCGCCCAATGTTCTACGCGCAATAATCTCGGCTACACCGAATTTCTTTCTCAATGCGTTAACCGCAACACCCCACCCACCGAAAAAGCCCGCATAGAATTAAGCTTTGAACACGTTTACGAAGATAAACTTGCCAAATTTAAAGTTGTCCGCTATTGGGATAAAGACGGAAAAGATACGTTAGGCATCCTTATATATAACCCATTTATCGATGATTGGTATACAGACAAAGCATTAAGCAACACCTGGGACGAATACATCGAAACGCTGCTACCCATCGGCATTTCTAACCTGTTTCTCTTCGACGGCGAACAGGTAAAAGAACTCGCCGAACTGGAAACGCCTCCCCCCCCAGTCGTCGATGCAATTCGTTCTTTATTGGGTTTAGAATTAGCCGAACGCCTTGCTGTTGATTTGGATATTTTAGTCAGCCGCAAACGCAAAGAAATTGCGGGCGCAAAAGAACTCGCTACGCTGGATAAAATCGAACAAAAATTCCAACAACTGATTGCCGAAAAAGAAGTCGCCACGGAAGACCAAAGCAGTACCAATCAAAAAGTAGAATATCAGCAAAACCAAGTCCGCCTAGCGGAAGAAAAATTTCTCTCTGAAGGTGGAAAAATAGCTGCCGAACGCAATCAACTCGACTTACAGCAAAAAGAATTTATCAAACAAACCGATAAATCCCGTCAAGAAATGGTCGAATTAGCCGCTGGCGTGTTGCCTTTGGGCCTGATTTCACCTTTACTTATCCAGGTACAAACCCAAGCCGAAAATGAAAGCCGCCAACAACAAGCGAAACTCGAACGAGATGCGTTAAAAAAAAGAAGCGATCGCCTGCTTAATTATATCACAAAACTGTCATTAAAAACCGAACAATTCGACAAAATTAAAACATTTCTCGATCGAGAATATCAAGAAATCGAACAACTCGCCGACAGCGATGAAAAACCGTGGTTAGCCGCCGACAGCGAAGCCATCAACCAACTCGAAAACCTCCTGCGTTACGAAATCAAAGCCAGCCAAATTGAAGGCGAACAAAAAATCAAACAACTGCGCGAACTAGAACAAGAAATAGAATTTCTGGAAAGACAACTCGCAATTGCCGCCTCTCCAGAAGCCTACGAAAAATTAAAAGCCGATGTCAGACAAGCGCAAAACGAACTAGCCAAAGCCACAGCCGCCCACGAAATGGCAAATCGCCGTTTAGAAGAACTAAAAAAAGAAATCGCCAAAACCCAAAAAGAACTAGAAGAATACAGCCAAGACTACATCAAACTGAGAAACAACCAACACATCATCACCGCTTGCGCCAAAGTGCAAGAATCACTCAAACTCTTCAAAGAAAAACTCACCCTCAAAAAATTGAACAAACTAGAGATAGAAGTAACCCAATGTTTCAGCTATCTCCTGCACAAAACCGACCTCGTACATCGCGTCGTCATCGATACCAACACCTTCAGCCTTTCCCTGTACGACGGACAAGGACAAGCAGTACCCAAACATCGCTTATCAGCCGGAGAAAAACAACTATTAGCCATCGCCTTTTTATGGGGATTGGCGCGAGTTTCCGGACGCCGCTTACCCGTAGCGATAGACACACCATTAGGCAGATTGGATTCCTCACACCGAGGCAATTTAGTAGAGAAATATTTCCCTTCTGCAAGTCATCAAGTAATCTTGCTATCTACCGATACAGAAATAGGAAAAACCGAAGTAGAGAAGTTGAGAGAACAAGATGCGATCGCACGGGAATATCTGTTAAAATATCATCCAAATGAAAGACAGACAATTGTGCAGTCAGGTTACTTCTGGTCATAGATCAGTTGTCAGTTGTCAGTCAATTGTCAATGCTGATTACTTTGGCATAAACCACCGATAAAAATCCAAAATCCAAAATCCAAAATCCAAAATCTAAAATCCATTTATGGAACCCCCCATCAACACCATCAAACTCTCCCAAACAGCCAAAGACCAACTCCTCAAACTGCGACGCTTCACCAAAATCGACCAATGGAACATCCTCTGCCGATGGGCCTTTTGTCGTTCCCTCGCCGAACCATCCATCCCCTCCCCCGTACCCATCATTACCGACAGCAACGTCGAAATGACCTGGAAAGTCTTCGGCGGCGAAATGTCCGATATCCTCTTACTAGCCCTCAAACAACGCTGTCACAACGACGGCTTCGGCTGCGACAAAGAAACCCTCGTCACACAATTTCGCCTCCACCTGCATCGCGGTATCGGCTACCTAGCAGGCGACCCCAATATTAAAAAGATAGAAGATTTAATCGCCCTCTCTGTAAAGGGGCTAGAGCGTCGGGACTAGGGGCTAGGGGAAGAAGAGGAAAGACCAAAGGGAAAATATTAATTCTCTCCCACTCCCCCGCTCCCCCGCTCTCCCACTCCTTAAATATGGGCGGGGAGAGAATCGAACTCTCATAGTATCGCTACCGGCAGATTTTGAGTCTGCTGCGTCTACCAGTTTCGCCACCCGCCCTTGGGTGAAGCTTTATCATTATAACCTTGCTTCCCAGGATTTTGCAAGAGGGTTTGATATTCTTTGCTACTAGCCCAGCGATCGATCTCTCTAGCCCGCAGCACCGGCACCGGATGGGTCAAACCAGCCGTTTGCGCCTCCTTCAGCATTTCCCCCAACTCGCTGTTACTGATATCATCGTAAGCCCTTGCTTGCGCCAAAAACGCATCCAAATTGAGTTGAGGAGCCAACGTAGGCGAACCGCCAGCCAACTTCATCAACAGCGAACTCACCACTTTGGGGTCTTGAATCGCCAATAAAGCCGCGCGATCGCAAGTAAACTCAGCACATCTTACCCACTGCAACATTTGCGTTTGCAGCGTTTGGGCAATCCAACCCCCCAAATTAGGCAGTTGACCCGCAGCCAAAATTATGATATTAGCCAACGTCAAATAAACCCCGTGATCGCACTTTAAGTGGCCCAACTCGTGAGCGATTACCGCCTGAATCTCTGCCGGCGTCAGCAGCTCGAGCAAAGAAGTATGCAGCACCACAAAAGGCTGCTTCCCCCGCATCGCGAAAGTGTAGGCATTCGGCACGGGATGCTGGCGCACATATAGCTGCGGCGGCTCTAAATCCAGCACCTGACAAGCTTCCAACAGCATCTCGTGAAATTGAGGCAGCTGCTTCTCACCCACCAACACGCTAGCCGCAATATTTTCCAAATAAAAAAACTGTTCGGCTACTGGCCCAAGCAGATTCCGCACGATCGCATCAAAACCGGGCAGCTGCTTGAGCGCGTTAGTTGCTTCCAGATCCAGCGGATGACGGAAATAATCTGCTTTCAGACCGATCAGCTGTGTTTTTGGGAAGGACATGGAGCGAAATTACCAGAAACAACAAAATAGTAGCAAACTGGGTCTGACCGACAAACAAATTAGGTAGCTCAAAAGTCCCAGTCGGTCTGCCCCCTACCAAGGATCTTAGTCGCCCTTTTCTGATTTGACCAAAATACACCCTGACAAATCACCAGAACAAAGGCAACCGTTTGGCCTACAGGCAGGCTCCATCAAACTGCCCATAGCGCCCGAATTGGCAATTTCGCGGTTTTATCCACCTAAATTAGCGGTATTTAGGGAAGCTGACTCGCTCTCAGCTTCTTTATCCCCCTTAAGCCGCTGCAACCGGGCTCCCACATTTTGCAACTTGCCAACCAAGTTATCGTAGCCGCGATCGAGGTGCTGCAATCCTTCGATCGTAGTTTTACCGTTGGCTGCCAATCCCGCCAGCACCAAAGCCGCAGAAGCGCGTAAATCCGTAGCCACTACAGGTGCCCCGGATAACATCGGCACACCTCGAACGATCGCAATGTTGCCCTTGACGCGAATATCTGCCCCCATCCGATTCAATTCCGCTACGTGGCGCAAGCGATTCTCGAACACCGTTTCCGTAATCACGCTGTCCCCCTCGCTCAGCGTCAGCAGCGCCATAAACTGCGCCTGCATATCGGTCGGGAAACCCGGATACGGTAAAGTTTCGATATCCGTTGCTACATGGCTGTTTGCGCCAATCACCCGCACACAGGTAGGAGATTCCAGGATTACCTTAGCGCCAATGGCCCGCAGCTTAGCGATCGCCGCAGTCAGATGATCCGGTATTATCGGCGATAAACTCAATTCCGAGTGCGTAATCGCACCTGCCACCAAGAAAGTACCAGCTTCGATGCGATCGGGGATAATGCTGTATTCCACCGAATGCAAGCTTTTCACCCCATCAATGATGATGGTGTTAGTACCAGCACCGCGAATCCGAGCCCCCATCGCCTGACAGAAATTGGCCAGATCCGTAACTTCCGGCTCTTGGGCAGCGTTCTCGATCGTAGTTTCCCCATCTGCCAGGGTCGCTGCCATCATCAACGTTTCCGTAGCGCCCACACTAGGGTAATCCAAGTATATTTTCGCACCCTTCAAGCGAGGATTGCTACCGCTGACATAAGCATGAACCATACCGTGTTCGATTTGAACATCAGCGCCCATCGCTTGTAAACCACGGACATGGAGATCCACAGGTCGGGCACCGATCGCACAACCTCCCGGCAGTGGCACCCTCGCCACCCCCAGACGTGCCAGCAGAGGGCCGATCGCAAAAAAACTAGCCCGCAGTTGCGACACCAGTTCGTAGGGAGCTTGGGATTGTTGGATATCTCGGCCATTGATGTCTAAAACATCACCGTGTTGCTCCATCTTCAAGCCCAAAGCCGCCAGAATCTGAGCCATCCGCTGCACATCCATCAAAGAGGGAACGTTACGCAGACGACAATCTTCCGGACAAAGCAACGCGCCAGCCATGATTGCCAGGGCTGAGTTCTTTGCCCCGCTGATTTGGACGTGTCCCTTAAGAGTCGATCGACCCCAAATTTCCAGGATGGATTTGTCTGCTTCAGGCGAAGCATGAGTGTCTGTTAAACCGATAGAAGAAGTAATTGTCTTATCCTCCCAATATATTTTTTAGGCTTGTACAGCTTCTTCAAATTTGGTTTAGATTCTACAGGAAACTTTCCAGATGTCCATAGGTGTTGAAAATTTTTAGGGATTAGGGCGTCAGGATTAGGGCGTCGGGAAGAGGGAAGAGGGAGAGCGGGAGAGGCATAGCGGGAGAGGGAAGAGGGATAGCGATAGGGAAAAGATGTATTCCCCCACTCCCCCACTCTTCCCTAGCCCCTAGCCCCTAGCCCCTAGCCCCTAACCCCTAACCCCTAACCCCT